>NZ_NPKS01000021.1:0-109706 GCF_008329595.1 Methylobacterium sp. P1-11 | reverse complement strand
ACGGCGGCAAGGGTGACGACACCGTCTACGGCGGCAAGGGCAACGACACCATCCACGGCGGGGCCGGCAACGACCACCTCTACGGCGGCAAGGGTGACGACACCGTCTACGGCGGCAAGGGCAACGACACCATCCACGGCGGGGCCGGCAACGACCACCTCTACGGCGGCAAGGGCAACGACACCATCCACGGCGGCAAGGGCAACGACACCATCCACGGCGGGGCCGGCAATGACCACCTCAACGGCGGCAAGGGTGACGACACCGTCTACGGCGGCAAGGGCAACGATACCATCCACGGCGGGGCCGGCAACGACCACCTCTACGGGGGAAGCGGACCTGCGGACCATGGCCACGAGCAGATGCCGGTTCACCAGGACATGGGTGGACACGTCGATGCTCACGTTCTCGACATGGGCATGTTCCACTGAATTCCGTAATCGGCCAAACTCAACGGCCATAAGCCCATGACAGCGTGCCCCGCCAGGCTCACCTGGCGGGGCACGACTTCGTCTGACAGTCGCGCGATCGGGCTCGCTGGGAAAATTTAATTTCAGCCGATTCGGTCAAATGTCGGTGAGCATCCCGGTCTATTCACGGCCCCTCCGGCCGAATGAGGCGCATCTTCGTGATCTTCGTCACAGCCGGTGGCCGCGCGCGCGGCGATACTCGCCATCAGAAGGCGAACTGACGGGAGGCCGCCATGAGACGCTCCACCGAATTACGCGTCAAATGCCAGATCTGGCGCGACTTGGATCTTCTTCTCGCACGGCGAGCTGCTCTCGACGGCCTGCCCAAGCGCGGAGAGCCCGTCACAAATTCTACCGCCAACCGCTAGGCCGGCGGCGCGATCCGATGAAGCACCGCGTATTCCGAACTTGCCGCGTGACGCGGATCGCATCACCGACCGTCGACCGCGCTCAGGCCGCGCGGCCCGGCGAGCAATCATCTACCGGCTGTGGTGGCGCCGTGGTCGCGGCTTGCGTCCGGTCCGCGTCACGGTCACCCGAATCACGTTGGACATGACGGGTGGCTTGTGGGGGACGTGGTCTGCATCGGCGAGAACAAGTTGCAGACTGTGCGTGCCGAGGGGCAGCGTGACCAGCGCCTCCGTCTGTCCGAGGCCGAAATGCAGGTGCTCGAAATCATTCGGGATCCGTTCATCGAGCGCGTGCAGGGAGGTGTCGATCAGCAGATGGTGGTGACCTGTATTGGCCTTGTCGAAACCCGCCGGTGCCACGCCCATTCCGGTCAGGCCGAAGCGGATGAGGGTCTTGCGTGCTACGACGTCGCCGTTGCGCGGCTGAACGAAGTACACGCGCGCTCCCGGTGGTGACGGGCGCTGTTGGATGGCCCCTCCCTCTGCCGCGGCAACCGGCTCGGCGACCTGGGATGCTACCCGGATCTTGATGACCTCGGACGCAACAGGGGGATTATGCGGAATGTGGTCCTTATCGGCGAGCAGCAACTGGAGCGTGTGCTCGCCTGGCGTCAGCTCGATCTCAGCCTCGGTCTGCCCGGCGCCGAAATGCATGTGGTTGAAGTCGTTCGGGATCGGCCGGTCCGCAGCCGGCATCGGCGCGTCGATCAGAAGATGATGGTGTCCGGAGTTCGGGCGATCCAGGCCCGCCGGTGCCACACCCATGTTCCGCAGGCCGAAATGGATCGTCGCCTTGGGCGGAAGGGTGCTGCCGTTCTTGACGTCGACGAAGTAGACCGCTGCGCCTGACGGCGATGGCGTCGGGCCGCCTTTGCGCTCCTGCGCCGTTACGGTGGACGCGGTCAGCAGCAGAACAAGAGCCGCTCGAGGTAGGCCGCCCGCAACTGATTTCACCGCATCAATCACATTGCCTCCTGCGCAACGCGCTGATCAGAACTCGCATTTCGAGGGCGTGCGATGTCTTCTCGATTCGAGCGGCACGACGCTTGATCCATACAACGGCGTCGCTGGAATGGCAATTGAAACCTATTGATATCTTGTTTAGGCGTTAGGGCCCAGGAATGAACGAAACTTCGGGATCGGCGATGATTGCGCTTCGGCCATTTCTACCTACACTGCAGTTCTCGCTCGTCCGATCATTGCGTACAGGTCATCGTTCATGTCAGGACGGATCTATGTTGGGAGCCCTCCGGAGCTGACGCCTCGGGCAGGGTTACGCAGCCGCATCGGCGGAAGCGGCGTGCTGATCTTTCTGGCATTCCTCGCGCTGAGCGAACTGCTGCTGGCGGTGCGGCCCGGCCTGGCCCAGAACCCGATCGGAGCCGGGCGGCGGTTTGCCCTGCTCATCGCCAACAGCCGCTACCCCGATGCCCAGGGTTCCTTGCCGACGATCGTGAAGGATGGGCGCCTCCTCGCGGAAGAGTTGCGGCGAGGCGATTTCGACGTCGACCTGCGCGAAAATCTGAGGCGAGAGGACGTCCAGGCGACCTTGGACACCTTCTATGCCAAGCTCAACGCCGGTGCGGCCGCCTTCGTGTACTTCGGCGGATACGGCATCCAGGTCGAGCGCCAGAGCTATCTTATTCCCGTCAACGCGCAGATCTGGTCCGAGACGGAAGTCCGTCGTGATGGCATCAGCCTCGATGCGATCCTGAGCGAGTTGAACCGTCGCGGCGTGCGCGTGAAGATCGCGGTGGTTGACGCGGCTCGGCAAAATCCCTTCGAGCGCCGCTTCCGAGCCTCGTCGGCGGGTTTGGCGCCGGTCGACGCTCCGGAAGGGAGCTTGATCCTTTTCTCGGCCCCGCCGGGGAAAGTGGTGCGCGAGGATGACGGTGATGTCAGCCTGTTCGTGAGTGAACTCGGGAAGGAATTGCGCGCGCCGAACCTGACAGCGGAAGAGGCGTTCACCCATACCCGGATCGGGGTATCGCGCGCATCGAAGGCGGAGCGCGTTCCATGGATCTCCTCGTCCTTGATCGAAGAGTTTCGTTTCGCCGTCGCGCCGGCCAACGCTCCGGCGTCGATTGTGCCGGACCGGACCAGCAAGGGCGAGCCGCCTCTCGTCGCGCGTCGTCCGCCTTCCGATCCAGCCGCGCCGCCCCTGCCGGCGCCATCTACGAAACCGCCCCCGACGGCCGTTCCGCAGACCGCGGCGGCCTTGCCTGTTCCAGGCCCACCAGCGCCACCGCAATCTCAGGCGCCGATGCAGGAGAGCCGTCAGACGGCGGGACAGAGCCTGCGGGATTGTGAGACGTGCCCCGAACTCGTCATCCTGCGGGCGGGGACGTTCGAGATGGGCGCCGGCGCTCAGCCGTTCGACCGTCCTGTTCATCGGGTGACGATCCCGCGCCCATTCGCGATCGCACGCCGGGAGGCGACCATCAACGAGTGGCGCAGCTGTGTCGAGGCGGGGGCCTGCAAGTACCGGCCGAAGGTCGTGGACGAGCAGGCCGGCACGCAGCCAATCACGAACGTGAGCTGGTTCGACGCGCAGGAATATGTCGCTTGGCTCAGCGCGCTGACGCGGCGGACCTACCGCCTGCCGAGCGAGGCGGAATGGGAGTACGCCGCGCACGGTGGCACAAGCACCGCCTTCTCCTGGGGGCCTCAGGTCGGCGACAGCAAGGCCAATTGCCGCGAGTGCAGCCGGACGGGCGGCCACGAACTGTCCAGCGTCGCGAGCTTCGCGCCCAATGGGTTCGGCCTATTCGACATGGCGGGCAACGCAGCCGAATGGGTCGAGGATTGCTGGAATGATTCCTACCGAGGCGCCCCGCAGGATGGAACGGCTTGGCTCACCGGGACCTGCAGCCAGCGGGTGCTCCGGGGCGGTTCCTTCGATAGTTCGGCCAGCTACGTGAAGCCCTCGGCGCGGTTCCGGTACGATGCCGATGTCCGGTACTATGCCAACGGGTTCCGGGTGGTGCGCGGGCTGCCGTGACCGGGCGCGCGAGCTTGTTCGCCATCGGGACGCGGGGTCCGTCCGGCACATCCTCGGATCACCCGGAGGAAGGCTCCTGTGCCATGCGGGTCAGCGCCTCGGCATTGAGGAGCACGACACAGCCCCGGCGCAGATCGATGTACCCGGCGCGGCGCCAAACCTGCAATTGGCGGTTCACGCTCTCGCGCGTGCCACCCACGAAAGCGCCGAGTTGTTCCTGGGAGATCTGGATCTCGTTGCCGAAATCCTCGGCCAGCACCGCCAGTCGGCGGGCGAGCCGGACTCCCAGCGACAGCGTGGCCAGTTCGTTCATCTGGCCGGCGATGTAGCGGATCCGGCTGCAGAGGAGACCGATCAACCGGATGGCTACGTCGGGCTCGCGCGTGAGGTAGGCGAGAAGATCGGAACGCCGCAGGACGAAAACCTCGCTCGCCACGACGGCCACTGCATCGGCCGTGCGCTCGTTTCCGTCGAGGAGGGCAATCTCACCGAACAAGTCGCCGGCCCCAAGACTGTTGAGCACGATTCGTCGTCCGGCCTCGGTCCCGGTTTCGATTCGGATTTCCCCGCGCCTGATTCCGTAGAGCGTGTCACCAGGATCGCCGACCTGGAATAAGATTTCGCCCGCTCGCAGCATGCGCGCCGTCGCCATCTCGGCAAGACTGTCAATCACCTCCGGGCCGAGGTCCGCGAACAGCGGGTTCACGCGCAGAAGCGGACCGAAACCGGAGCCTTTCGACATCACCGCCACCCCGAGAACGTAAGAGCGCCAGATTCTCACGCGAACGCAGGTCATCGCGCAACGGCTTGTTTTCAGTTGCCCAATTTTCCTTGTTCGACCATGCTGGCTATAGAGCATTCGATGGCGATTCACGTCACCTATTGTGGGGACAAGCCGTCCCTGCCAGCCCGGCATTGCGGAGTCTGCCGATGCGGACGGAGGGCGCACTCTCGTCGGCGCCGAGCTTGACTTGGCGAGGCAGCCTGTTCCGCAAATACGTCCTGACGCTCGTAAGTCTTGTCGCCTTGGTTCTGACCATCAACGCGGCCGTGGAGACCTGGTTTCTGTATCGGGAAACCGTCGAGCGCGTCGCCCGCGTCCAGGCCGCCTTCGCGGCCAGCGCGACGGCGGCCGTCGAAGACACGCTGGCAGAGATCGAGCGACAGGTGGGTTGGGTGACACGGGCAAGCGCGCAGAGCCTCGCCCAGCACCGCGAGGACTACGCTGCGCTTCTCGACCAGACACCGATCGTCCTGACGCTCGCCTTTTTCGATGACGAGGGCCGCGAGCGTGTCCGAACCAGCCGGCCGGACAGCGCTGATCCCATGGCATCGGCTGATCTTGGGCCGGTCCCGCAGCACAAGGGATTTCAGAACCTCCAGATCGTCGGGGGCGAGATCTACACAAACCTGCTCCTGCCGCATCCGGGCGCGGGGACCGGCGCCACCCTGGCCCGTGTCCGGCTGACCGCCTTGACGGGGAGCCTCCCGTCCGCGGCCGCCGGTGTCGGAAGCTACGCTGACCTCGTCACGCCGGACGGGATCAGCGTGGCCCGCTCCGACAAGAGCCCGCATGCGACGGGCGATCGCCTGACCCTGCCGACACCCGGTTCGGTGGCCTATGTCTCCGATGGCGCGGGACAGCCGGTCCTGGCCACCCAATATGCCCTCGCTGTGCTACCCGCCTCGCTCATCGTCGCGCAGCCCCTGAGCGAGGCGCTGGCGCCTGTGCGCGACCTGCTCATCCGGCTCGTCTGGCTCCTCGCGTTCGGCCTCGTCGTGGCGATCTGCGCCAGTCTCCTCTTGGCCCGCCGTATGCTCGTGCCGATCCGCGCGCTGCATGCCGGGGCCGAGCACTTCGCGGCCAACCGCTTCGAGCACCGCATCGCCGTGCGCACGGGCGACGAGTTCGAGGCGCTCGCGACGCGCTTCAACACCATGGCCGATGCACTCTCGACGTCGTATGCGCGGCTCGAGAGCGAGATCCAGCGACAGACCCGAGATCTCGCCCGCTCCGTCAGCGAATTGCGGGCTCTCGAGGAAACCGGGCGCGCCATCGTCGCCTCCCTTCAGATCGATGACGTCGTGCGGGCGATCGCCGCGCGGGCCGCGACGCTCGCGGGTTCCGACGCCAGCGCCGTCTATTTGGTCGAGGCGCCGGGCGAGACGTTCCGCCGCGCTGGTGACCACGGTCTGCCGCCCAGCGCGGTCAGCGACATACTCCCCGCCAATGCCCTGGACAAAGCCGGCGACGCTGCGGCCGAAGTCATCCTGGTCCGCGACCTGACCACGATCAGCGGACTTCTCACAGGCGTTGCGGAAGGGTTTCAATCCGCCACGCTCATCAACCTCGCCGACAGCGACGGCCGCCTCGGCTTCCTCCTCCTGCTCGCTCGGGACGCCGCTCCCTTGGGCAGCTCCGAGCATGTCCTGCACACGTTCGCGCATCAGGCCGCTCTCGCGATCCGCAACGCGCGTCTCTTCCAAGAGGTCGACGAGAAAGGCCGACAGCTCGCCGCCGCAGATCTCCATAAGACGCAGTTCTTCGCCAACATGAGCCACGAGCTCCGCACGCCACTGAACGCCGTGCTAGGCTATTCGGAGCTTCTGGCCGACGGGCTGTACGGTCCGCTCAGCGAGAAGGCCAGCGAGGCCCTGGAGCGTATTCAGATCAACGGCCGCCACCTGCTGAGCCTGATCAATGACGTTCTCGACTTCACGAAGATCGAGGCTGGCCTGCTCACGCTTGATATCCAGGATTACGCGCTGGGTGCATTGATCGAATCCGTAACGGTGGCAGCCTCCTCGCTGGCCCAGGCAAAGGGCCTCGCCCTGCAGACCGACGTCCCGCAGACACTGCCGATCGGACAGGGCGACGAGCGGCGGCTCACACAAGTGTTCATGAATCTCGTGGGCAACGCCATCAAGTTCACGCAATCCGGCTTCGTGGAGGTGTCTGCGCAGGCCGTCGACGACACCTTCGTCATCAAGGTTTCCGACACGGGTCCTGGTATTGCGCCAGTCGATCAGGCACGGATATTCGACGAATTCCAGCAGGTGGACAGCTCGAGCACGCGCCAGCAGGGCGGTACGGGACTGGGCCTCTCGATCACCCGCCAACTCGTCCTCCTGCATGGTGGCCGGATCGAGGTGCGATCGGAGTTGGGACAGGGTGCGGTGTTTCAGGTGACCCTTCCGATCCGCACGGCTGTCGAGAGGAAAAAGGCCTCATGAAGCGGATACTGATCGTCGAGGATACGGAGGACAATCGTCGCATCCTGCGCGACCTTCTCTCGGCTGCCGGCTATGGCATCGTCGAGGCTCCGGATGGGCAGCGAGGCGTCGAGGTGGCGCAAGCCGAGCAGCCCGACCTCATCCTGATGGATATCCAGCTTCCCGTGATGGATGGTTACGAGGCCGCCCGGCGCCTGAAGGCTGATCCCTCGACGCGTCACATCCCGGTCGTTGCCGTGACCTCCTACGCCCTTTCGGGCGACGAAGATCGAGCCCTCGCCGCGGGCTGCGACGGCTATGTCGCCAAGCCGTTCAGCCCGCGCAAGGTCCTGAGCCTCGTTCGCCAAATGCTCGTTGACGTCTGAGGCGGAGCGGAGGCCGTGCCGGCGCAAATCCTCGTCGTCGACGACAATCCTGAGAACTTGGAGATCCTGCGCGTCCGCCTGGAGGCGCAGGGTTACGAGGTTGGGCTCGCACCGGACGGCGAGACTGCGCTGGCGCGAGCCGCTGCCCAACCACCGGACCTTATCCTTCTCGACGTGATGATGCCGCGTCTCAGTGGACTGGATGTTCTGCGTCGCCTCAAGACGGATGAGGTTCTGCGCTACGTCCCCGTCGTGTTGCTCACCGCGCGTGTGGAGACGCGCGACGTCGTCGAGGGGCTCGATGCCGGCGCGGATGAGTATCTGACGAAACCTTACGAGCATGCGGCTCTGATGGCGCGGGTCCGCTCGATGCTGCGCCTTAAAGCGCTGACCGACACAGTGCGAGCGCAGGCGCGCGAGCTTGCGGATCAGAAATCGGCGCTCGCCGAGGCCAACCGTGATCTCGAGAGCCAGGTCGCCGTCAAGGCCGCCGAACTCCAGCGGATCGGTCGATTGCGTCGGTTCCTCTCACCCCAGATCGCCAATCTTGTCGCCGCAGATCGCGACGACCACGCGCTTTTGCAGCCGCACAGGCGCGAGATCACGGTGGTGTTCTGTGACCTGCGCGGCTTCACGGCCTTCACGGATACGGCCGCGCCGGAAGAGGTGGTCGCGGTCCTTCGCGAGTATCATGCGACTGTCGGCCAAGCCGTGTTCCAATATGAAGGAACGTTGGAGCACTTCGCCGGCGACGGCATCATGACCTACTTCAATGATCCGTACCCTTGCCCAGAGCACACCGAGCGCGCGGTGCGGATGGCCTTTGCTCTCCGCGAACGCGTCGGCAGCCTGTCGCGCCAGTGGGAGTCACGCGGCCATTCGATCGGTTTCGGATTGGGTCTCGCCCGAGGCTACGCGACGCTCGGCCAGTTCGGTTTCGAGGGACGCTTCGAATACGGGGCCCTCGGAAGCGTGACCAATCTGGCTTCCCGCCTCTGCGACGTGGCCAAAGCGGGGCAGATCGTGGTGAGCCGCTCCGTGTTCAGCGCTGTCCAAGCAGTCGCGCAAGCGCGGCCCCTGGGCAATCTGCCCCTCAAGGGTTTTCTGCGTGAGGTTGCAGCATTCGAGCTCGTGGCCTTGTCGGAAGATCGGGCCGGCTCCTGACCCGGTTTCAGCAGAGGATTCTGTTGCTCGTCCAGCTAGAGATAGCTTGCGCGCCTCTTGATCGTGGCAGTGTGCGCATCTTGCCTGTCGTACGCTGCCGATCCGGAATCGGATCCGCGCAGGATGATCCGCCGCTCGGACGTTCAGAACGCTCTTGCCGAAATGCTCGTTCTTCCTCATCCGCGCCAGGGCCGCCGGCGCCTCGGCCAATGCACTGTGACTGTCGATCGGCAGCTTGAAGCCACCGGTTGAGACCGCCTGTCGCAGGTCTGCTCGGACGCGTTCGCTGCTGATGTTCCGGACCGTCAGCCCGCGACATCGGCAACGCTGACTGGCATGTGCCTGATCGAGCCCAGACGCGTGAGTTGCAATCGCTCGATGTAGTTCTGGATCGACGTGCCGTGATCCGCCTCTGCGTCGCGACTGCAGATTGTGCTCTGCGGTGCTCCTCCAGCCGCATGTGAACTTGGTCACAGAAGATCACGACGAAAAGGATTTTCTTTCCCGGGCCGCCAATCAGGGCTGCTACTGCGGAGAACGTCCATGACATTCCATCGTCCTCTCCTCGCTTTGAGCCTCGCCATTCCGCTGACGCTCACTGTAACTGCTCCGGCATCCGCCTTCGGCTTCAGTGACCTCAATCCCGTCAAGCTCGCGAAAGGCGCCGTGAAGGAAGTCAAGAAGGCCACCAAGACCGTCAGCAGGACGGCCGAGAAGGGTGCAAAGGCTGTTGGCAGGACCGTGGAACGGGGCGCCAAGGGCATTGGTCGCGCCGCTGAAAGCGTCGGCCAGGACGCCGTCAAGACCGCGAAGGCTGCGCCGAAGGCGTACATGAAGGTCGCCAAGCCCGTCGGAGTAGCGGTTTCAAAGTACTATCACGCGGCTGGAAAGGTCATCGAGAATACACCACTGAAAGTCTTCAAGCCGCTGGCCGATGACGTGTCCAAGGCCGCGCGCACGAAGGAAGCCAAGATCGGCGCAGCAGTCGGCGTAGGCCTGCTCACCGCCGGCGGCGGAACGGCCGCGCTGCTACACAGTGGCGGGACGGCCGCGGGCGCTGGTGCGATGACTGCCTATTACGGAAAGCAAGTATACACAAAAGGTCGCGCGGTCGCCAACGACTACCGGCAGCATGGCATGAAGAAAGCCCGCGATACGTTCATGACCTCATACGAGCAGCGACAGAAAGAGATCAGAGGTATGCAAGATTATAGCCGGCGCTGATATGATCCCGACGCGGCGTGCTTCTCAGATGAAATCTGAGAGGCACGTTTTAATATATTAAAGTTGAGAAATTTTAGATCATAAAAACAGTATGATTATTTCGGCAGATTTGCATAATTCTAAATTGGCTACAATAATATCAGTGATATATTTTTAATTCCGAAAAATAGGTTTGGATGAATAGAACTTGCTACGCGTTCTCAATGAATAGGTCTGCAATCGATGCGATACAGGTGAATGACCACCGCCAATGAGGCAGTCACGACGGCACCGGCGGCGCTGATGGCTCTGGGCCCGGCAAGCGTTTCGCGCGATCGCTGCGAGCTGAACTCGCGCTCGCATTGCCCGACACCGACGCGAGGTTCACCGATAGCGAGGCGATTGGTGGATCCACGTCGATCCCGAGATCTACGATCACGAGGCTGCGGACCGCCGCGTCGAGCGCTTCGACTAGGGTCTGTCGGCACCCGAGGTGATCGAGGGCAGCGGTGAGGCAGAGGATGCCGCCGAGGCCGGCTGCGGTCTTCTCGTAGCGTGTCGCGACGGGGCCGGGGATGAGAATCTGAGCGGCGCGTCCCCACGGCCTCAGGTCTTGTGGGATTGCACGCCACTTGGCGCCATTCTGATCCCGCCACAGGATTGCCGAGAGTGTTCGCTTAAGGTCCTGAAACGGCGTCTGGGCGTTCGGTCGGCAGACTTCGACCCGCGGCTCCAGAACTGCCCAATGCCCGTCGCTCAGCATCGTCCCTCCTCATAAGGGAGGAGCAAAACGCATGCGCTCCCAATCAGCTCAGACGACGACAAACCCTAGACCATGCGGAGATCCGCCACGGACGTGAGGAGCGGGCGGTAAGCCGCAATCAATTGCGGCCTGCCGCACAGATAGCCCTGAATCTCCGCGCAGCGATGCTGCCGCAGGAACGAAAGCTGCTCCTCAGTCTCGATCCCCTCCGCGATCACCGGGATGCCCAAGCTTTCGCCTAGGCTGATGATCGCGCGCACGATCTCGCCGCCTGTGCTCGTCATGCCGATCTGCCCCACGAATGACCGGTCGATCTTGATCTTGTCGAAGGGGAACGCCTGCAGTGTTGCCAGCGACGAGTAGCCCGTCCCGAAATCATCGATCGAGATGCGCACGTCGAGCGCTTTCAGGTCGCGCAGCACCTCCTGCGAGCGTGCCGAACCTTTCAGGAATAGGCTCTCGGTTACCTCAAGCTCCAGCCGATCCGGCTTCAGTCCCGTCTTCTCAAGCACCGCGCGGACGACGTCCGTGAAATTGGCTTGCTGGAGCTGCGCGATCGAGACGTTCACGGCGATGCCGAGGGGGAGTTCCCAAGCCGCGGCCTCGCGGCAGGCCTCGCGGAGCACCCACTCGCCGAGTGGGAGGATCAACCCCGTCTCCTCTGCAAGCGGTATGAACTGCCCGGGCGAGATCGGCCCGCGGGTCGGATGCGTCCAGCGCAGGAGTGCTTCGAAGCCGCAGGCGCGGTTCGAGGCTACCTCAAACTGGGGCTGGTAGTGCAGTTCGAGTTGCGCGGTGCCGATGGCAGCGCGCAAATCCAGCGCGAGCTGGTGCTGCTCGCGCGCTGCCGCATCCATCATCGATTCGAAGAACCGGTAAGTTCCCTTCCCCTCCTTCTTGGCGCGAACCAGCGCCATATCGGCTGCGGAGAGAAGCTTCTCGTAGGTGCCTCCATCGCGCGGAAACGACGCGATCCCGACGCTGCAACCGATATCGATGCGCCGCTCGCCGTCCGCATAGGGCGCAGAGAGCACGTCGATCACGACCTGTGCGGTCATGGCGGCCGTCCTGACATCGAGACCTGTCGCAAACACGGCGAACTCGTCGCCACCGAGGCGCGCGGCGGTGCAGCGTTCGCAGGGCAGTCCCCGCAGGCGCGCGGCGACCTCGGAGAGAAGGCGGTCCCCGGTCGGATGGCCGAACAGGTCGTTGACCTGCTTGAAGCCGTCGAGATCAAGGCAGAGAAGGGCGACCTCCTCGCCCGTCTCGGAACAGATCGCCAAGCCCCCTTCGACGATCTCCTCGAACTGCAAGCGGTTCGGCAATTTGGTCAAAACGTCGTGACGCGCGAGAAAGCGCAGTCGTTCCTCGCTGCGACGGCGCTCCGTGACGTCCTCGTGCGTCGAGATCCATCCCCCGTCAGAAAGGAGCACGCGACGGACGCTGATGTCGCGATCGTCGGCCAAGTGAACGATGCCGGCGTAGTCCAGAGACGCGTGCGGTGTCGGAGGGGTGATGACAGTGTCCCAGGCGCCGGCCGCCTCCCCCCGTTGTTCTAGAATGTATCGGCGAAGGTCCGCGGCCCTCGTTTCCACCCGCCGGAGATGGTGAGGGACCGAGTAGAGACTGGCGAAGCGCTCGTTCATGATGACGAGCCGGTCGAACGCGTCGAACAGGCAAAGTCCCTGAACAATGTTGTCGAGCGCGACGCCGAAGCGCTCGTAATGCGCGCGCAAATCGCGCTCGCTGCGGGCGCGCTCCTCGGCGCTTGCGATGCGCCGTTCGACGCGAGCCCGCCGCAGGAAGAGCAGGAACAGGGCCGCGATGCAGACCAACAGGAGTGTCGCCGCCGTGCCGACAACCAGCGCCTGTCGGTGGAAAGGGGCAAGGCTCGCTTCCACCGTGCGACTGATGCTCAGGATGAAGGGATACCGGCCGAGAGCCTGCGTCGCGATGATACGCTCGTGACCATCAATGGGGCTGACATTGCGGATGACGCCGCCGGCCGGGTTCTTTGCGGCGATCAGCGCGGCTCCCGTCGCCGGCAATACCGTGCCGATGACGGCCTCTCGATGGGGATGGCGCACGAGCAGCATGCCATCATTGCGAAACACTGAAACGACAGCATCGTCGGCCGGTGTGATCTTCTGATAGAGCCGTTCGAAGTAGCCAAGTTCAACCGCGCCGAGCACAAGGCCGAGGAATGTTCCGTCCGGTGCCGAAATTTTGCGGGCAACGTAGATTGTCCATTCCCCGTCGCCGCGATTCTGAACCGGTTGACCGGTAAATCGTTGGAGCTTGGGATCAGCGGCGAGCGCCTTGAAGTAGTCCCGGTCCGCGATATTAACTTCGGGGATCGGCCAGAACCGACTGAAATTCAGGAGCTTGCCGGCGTGGTCAATGAGCGTGATGGCGTTGACCTGCGGGAGCGCGGCGATCCGGGCCTTGAGCGCCACGTGCAGCTCCTGCCGACTCGCCACGGCAGCGTAATCCGAGGTCGTGGCAACGTTTGCCTCGTGCATGCCCTGGATGACGGCTTCCTGGACCATCTCGATAGCCTGCAGGGAGCGGTCCGCTTGATCGGCGAGGACCGTTGAAAGCCCGACCAGATTATGCTCGACGTCCTGCACAGCTTGCCGGTGCATGTCGCCGATGAAGAGCGTCGCGCTTAACGCGATCACCAAGGTCAGTACAACGAACGACGCGACTAGGGCCGCGGCAGGCCGGAGTTCGGTCGCGGGCGTCGATCGAATTCCCGACACGGGTATTGCGCTCCTCGTACGTCATCCCATGCCCCAGTCGCCTTCTGGCCTCCAAGATGTTGAAAGACTGTTCCTCGCGAGTTCTCGGCAACAGGCCAAAGATCGAGCAAGCTGAATCAGACCTTACCCCTCGCTCAAGGCATGTTTTGCGGCTCGGTTCGCGCTCAGAATCGTCGCCGCATTCGCGTGTCCTCACATTTGACGACGGCAAGATCGCGACCCTCGTCGTCAGTCGCTGGCTGTCACCGCGTTAGAGGGCTCAATGTTCGATCTGCGGAGCCTGTGCTGTTCATGCCCTCACGCGCCACCACTCGCCGGGTGTTCGAACATAGCCGCGCGACATGAACGGAACGAGTGACGTGGCGATCGTCCGCTATCACATCGCGGAGCATGAGCGGTGACCTGAGCTCGTTTTGTTTATAGGGATGTGTTCTGAACGCGGCGATCGGGAAAGTAAGCGGCCCGGGAACTCTACTATATTTGTACTTTACTCGAAGGTCGGCAGAATATCGCTCCACATCATAAATTTGATCATGCGAACTCGCGCAAGTCTACAAACCACCTGTCTAAGGCACACGCGCGAATCTCTCGATGACCGCGGCCGGCCGCCAGCGACCTTGCCGCTTGCGGCGTTCAAATCGGAGAAGCGGCCCTTCGTCGCCGCACAGGGACGGCGCTGAACGCCGCACGCCGAGTTGCCAACCCACCGAGAATTCCGCGGTCACTATGCTGCCGACCACTACGCGGCTGACGCCTGAAACCCGTGTGTCCGGGCGCCACAATGCGCCCGGACACACCCGGTGAGCAGCATGCCTTTACGAGGTGATCGGATGAAAGCGGATCGGCGAATGGATCAGGCGGTTTGTGGTCGGGACCGCCCTCGATCCTCGAATGATGCAGCAAGCGCCGTCGCTACGGCTAGGGTGTTTCCGGTTTAATCTGGTTCGTATCCTGCGGCGGCGAAGAAGTTGGCGCCCTGGTCGGGTGTGACGGTGTCGACGAGGCGTCCGATGGCGGACCGCAAACCCTCGACGGTTCGCTCGGCAGCTTTGCGCAGGAGAGCGTTGAGTTCGGAGAAGGCCATCTCGATGGGGTGGAAGTCCGGGCTGTAGGGCGGGAGGAACAGCAGTCGCGCGCCTGCCGCTTCGATCGCCGCCCGCACGGCCGGCCCCATGTGGCTGCCGAGGTTGTCCATGACGACGATGTCACCGGGAACAAGTTCGGGCACGAGCACGCGCTCGAGGTAAGTCTGGAAGGCGTCGCGGTTGATCGGCCCATCGAGCACGAAGGGCGCGGCGATCCCGGACAGACGCAAGCCTGCCACCAGCGTCGTCGTCTTCCAGTGGCCATGCGGCACGGGCGAGCGCGGCCGCTCGCCTCGGGGAGACCGTCCGCGCCGGCGGGCCATGTTGGTCGAGGTCCAGGTCTCGTCGAGAAACAGGTCTCGTCGAGAAACAGGGGACGCTCAGGGTCGAGATTGCGCTGGCCCTCGGACCAGGCCTCGCGCGCAGCCTGCACGTCCGGGCGATCTTGCTCTGCGGCGTGAGCTGTCTGTTTTTGTAGGTGAGGTCACGCGCGTCGAGGAAGCTCCACAGGGTGCCGAGCCCGACGGTCAGATCGTGCTCATCCCGAAGCCGGTCGCGCATCTCATCCAGGGTGATGCCGACCGTCTCGGCACCCAAGTCTTGTCGGCCGACGAGCCAGAAATCTGTATGTTTTGCATTCAATCATTAATAATCAGGCATTTCGCCAAAGTAATTCAATCAGCGAAGGGCATGTGGCCGCCGATGATCAATTTCGAGAAATTCATCGTGAAACGGCAACCCCCCTCTTCCGCCGCGCGAACACTGACACTTGCGCCGTGAAGCTTGGCGATAGCGGCGACCAAGCTCAGGCCAAGCCCGTTTCCGGGGGTTTGGCGGGACATCTCCGCGCGGTAGAACCGTCGGAAGATCTTACCGTGCTCGCTCGCGGGCAGACCCGGGCCGGTATCCTCGACGGCCACCTCGACCGCCTGACTGGAATGGGCGACTTCGACGCGCACGGCCCCCCCGGAAGGCGTGAACTTCAGGGCGTTGTCGATGAGGTTCGACAGGGCCTCGAAGCAAAGGTCCCGGTCGCCATGGACGGGGGGGACTTCGGCGTCGGCTGCGAGGACGAGCCGGATGCTCCTTTCCTCCGCTTCGGGCTCGAAGAAATCGACCGCCGCCGCGGCCAACTCGCCGAGATCGACCGGGGCGAAGGCGGTCCTGCGGCCTTCCTCCATCGCGCCGATCCGCAGCACGGCGGTGACCATGGCGAGCGTCTGGTCGATCCAGGCGAGGCCCTGGTCGATCGCCTCGTGGAACTCCGCGACCGACTTCGCCTGCGCCCGGCTGCGCTCAAGCCGGGCCCGCAGGCGGGTGAGCGGCGTGCGCAGGTCGTGGGCGACGGCGTCGCCGACGCTGCGGACCTCGCCCATCAGATGCTCGATCTCGTCGAGCATCCGGTTCACGTTCGCGGCGAGGCGATCGAACTCATCGCCCCGCTTCCCGACCGGCAGGCGCTTGCCGAGGTTGCCGCGCATCACCTCCGCGAGCGCCGCCTCCGTGGCGGCAAAGCGCCGGCGGCCCCGGCGGGCGAGGACGATGCCGCCGATCCCCGAAAGCGCCAGCATCGGCAACAGCCCGAGGCCCAGGGCCCGCAAGGTCGTGACCCGCACCTTGTCGATGTCGTCGGTGTCATGGGCGATCACCACCGTGCCGCCGCCGGGCAGCGACAGGGCGGACGCCCAGATCTCATCGGCGAGGCTGCGGCCCCCAACCACCACCGTGGCGTTCACGCGATAGGCGTCCCCGTCCTGCGGCAAACCCTTCGGGATCGTATCGAGGTTGCCCGCGCGGCGGACGCCGTTCGGCGCAAAGAAGCCGCCGTAGTGCCGCGCGTGCGGATCCATCGCGGTCCAGGTGTCGACCCGCAAAGCCGTGGCGGCGGGGTCGGCGGCGGCCGCGCGGACTTCGAGCCGCAGGGTCTCGGCGAGTTCCTCCCGCAGATACGAGGCGGTCTGCCAATAGATGAAGGCGAACATCGTCAGTGCGAGGAGCACAGACCACAGGGCGATCCCCAGCGCCCACCGCAGGGTGGTCGAACGCAGGAGGTCAGTCATCGGGGGTGAGGGTGAAGCCGACGCCGCGGACGTTCTGGATCAGGGGCACCTCCCCGGCGGCCTCCAGCTTGCGGCGCAGGCGCCCGAGATGGACGTCGATGAGGTTCGATTTCGGGGTGAAGCGGTAGTTCCAGACCTCCTCGAAGAGCATCGCCCGGGTGACGATCCGGCCGGGCGAGCGCATTAGGTAGGCGAGCAGCTTGAGTTCGCGGGGCAGGAGGTCGAGGTTCCGCGTGCCGCGCCGGCCGGTCCCGGCGACGAGGTCGATTTCCAGGCTGCCGACCCGCAGCAGCGTCTCGCGGCCGTCGACCGGGCGGCGGAGCAGCGCCTCGATCCGCGCGGCGAGTTCGCCGAGAACGAAAGGCTTGGCGAGGTAATCGTCGCCGCCGGCCCGGAGGCCGCGGATGCGCTCGTCCACGTCGCCCAGCGCGCTCAGGACGAGGGCGGGCGTCCGGTCGCCATCCCGGCGCAGGTCCCGAAGGACGCCAAGCCCATCCTGGCCCGGCAGCATCCGGTCGAGGATGATCGCGTCCCAGCCGCCCTCCCGTGCCGACCGGGCGCCGTCCGGCCCGGTCTCCACCCAGGCGACCTCGTGGCCGCGCCCGCGCAGATCATCGAGCACGTCCCCAGCCGTGTCCCCGTCATCCTCGATCAGCAGCAGCCTCGCCACGCCAGCCCGTCCCTCCCGCGCTCTCCATTCTGTCGCATGTCGGCCCGGCGGTCTGCGCAAGGACACGACTGTGAACCCGAATTTAGTGGCGCCCCATTGGCTTCACCCAACTTATTAGAACGACTCTAGCGCGTACCTCGGCTTCTATTCGGGCGGGGACGATCCTGTTCCGAGCCCTGCCGATGTTGATCTCGCCCAGCGTCGCCGCCGCATCCGACGCGATCCCCAACTGCTGAGGGAACGCCTCATGCCCCGGAAGCGGCGGCCCCGCCGCCTGATCAATCGCTACGCTCAGAGCCGGCTATACGATGTCGAGACCCGAACCTATGTCTCCGTCGAGCGACTGCGGGAACTGCGGGGCGAAGGCTTCGACGTGGTGATCCGCGAGGTCGAGACCGGTCGCTTCGTGAGCGACGAGGTGCTCCCCTCGGGCTTCGACGCATGACCCATTCCCTCACCCTCGCGGGATTCGGTTCGACCGGCTGGCGGTCCGCCTGCCCATGTCGCTGAACACTGAGTCATCCGCGCGCCGCGCGAAGACGTCCGACATTATCGAGAACGACGGCTTGGAGTCTGAGGATGCCTCTTCGTCTGCTCAAGACGTGCGCCGGAGCCCCGCGCGCCGAGCACTCGTCGTCCTGACTGTGCTGGCCGTTGCGGCTTTCGCGGGCTGGACCTATCGCGGCCCCATCCTCGACGCCTTCGGCCTCGCCCCTCCACCGGCTTCCGACGCGAAGGCGGACAAATCCGGCGACGCCCCGGCGAACCCCGATCTCGTCACCCTCGACGAAGCAGGACAGAAGCGGATGGGTCTCGCCTTCGGCCGAGCCGTGACGCGCCGGATCGTGCTACCGGTGCGCGCGCCCGGAACCGTCACCTTCGACGAGCGGCGGGTGACGCATCTGAAGCCGCGCACGCAGGGGCGGGTGCTAAGCCTCGCCGTCCAGCCCGGCGACCGTGTCACGGCAGGACAAACGCTCGCGACCCTCGATGCTGCCGGCATCCTCGACGCCCGCAACGGGCTCCAGGCGGCGCAGGCGGCACTCGGCGAGTCTCAGGCTTCCGAGGCTGTGGCGGCGTTACAGGTGAAGCGTGGGCTGGAGCAGCTGAAGTTCGGCGGCGTCGCCCAGGCCGAGGTCGAGCGGCGTCAGGTCGATCTCGCTAAGGCCCAGGCGGCGGTAAAGTCGGCGCAAGCGAACGCGGACATGTACCGGGCGCAGTACCAGCGCCTCGCTCCGGCCGAGGGCGCCGCGCCCGGCACCAGTGCCGTGGTCACGCCGATCGGCGGCGTGGTGACGAGCGTCGGCATCACGCTGGGCGAGGTAGTCGATACCGGGCGGGACGCCTTCATTGTGGCCGACCCAACCCGCGTTGTGGTGCTTGCGAACCTGTACGGGGCCGACATCGCCCGGGTGAAGGCGGGAGACGCGGCCTCGGTGGAGAGCCCGATGCCCGACCATCCGCCCTTCGAGGGCCATGTCCGCTCTGTGAACGTGACCGTCGATCCGGCGACGAACACGGCCCCGGCGCGGATCGAACTCGACAACCCGGAGGATCTCCTGCGCGCTAACCTTTTCGTCTCCGTAACGGTGGCGGCGGATCTGGGTCGCGGCGGCGTCACCATCCCGGCGGCGGCCGTGCAGCAGACGGAAGCCGGCCCCATCGCCTTCGTGCGCAAGGCCCCGGACCGGTTCGAGCGGCGGGCCCTCACGCTCGGCATCCAGCGCACCGACTGGGTGGAGGTGCGCCAAGGCATGGCGGACGGCGAGTGCGTCGCGACCGCGGGCAGCTTCGGCCTCAAGGCCATCCTGCTGCGCAGCCTCCTCGGATCGACGGATTGAGGGGCGACGATGAGGAGCTGGTTCGCCCTTCTGGTCCGCCGCCGCTTCCTCGTGCTGGTGGTCGCCCTCGCCGCGGCGGCGGGCGGGGTCGCCAACCTCGAAGGGCTCTCCATCGACGCGGTGCCGGACATCTCGCCGAAGCAGGTGATGATCTTGACCCTCTCGCCGGGGCTCGGCCCCCTGGAGGTCGAGCGGCTCGTCACCTTCCCGGTCGAGAACGCGATGGCGGGTGCGCCTGGACTCTCCAACGTCCGCTCGACCTCGCGGGCCGGGGTCTCAGCGGTCTACGTCACCTTCGACGAGTCTGTATCGGTCACGTCGGCGCGGGCCGAGGTGTTCCAGCGCCTGCCCCAGGCGAAGAATCTGATGCCGGCAGGGCTCGGCGATCCGCAGATGGGCCCGATGGCGACGGGGCTCGGTGAGATCTTCCAGTTCGAGCTGCGCGGGCCCGCCTACACGCCGATGCAGCTGAAGCGCATCCTGCAATGGACCATCGCGCCGAAGCTGAAGCTCACCCCGGGCATCGCCGACGTGAACATCTACGGCGGCCAGATGCCGACCGACGAGGTCCGCGTCTCGGCGGAAGCGCTGCGCCGCTACGGCGTGACCCTGGCCCAGGTCTACACGGCGCTCATGGAGAACAATGCCGCCCGGGGCGGTGCCTATATCGAGCACAACGACCAGCAGGAGACGATCCGCGGCCTCGGCCTCGCCAAGAGTCCGGAGGACATCGCCAACATCGTCGTCGCGACCGGCCCCGGCGGCGTTCCAGTGACGCTGGGCACCCTCGGCACGGTGCAGGAGGCCCCCAAGGTCCGGCTCGGCGCCGTCACCCATGACGCCGAGGGCGAGACCGTCGTCGGCATCGCGCTCATGCGGTACGGCGCGAATGCCAGTTCCGTGGTCGAAGGGGTGAAGAAGACGATCGCGGAGCTGCGTCAGCAGCTGCCGCCGGGGGTCGAGATCGTTCCCTATTACGACCGCAGCGCCCTGGTGGAGCGCACGATCCACACGGTGGAGCACAATCTCCTCGAAGGAGCGGTGCTGGTGATCGTGGTGCTGCTCCTGCTGCTCGGCAATCTCCGCGCCGGGCTGATCGTCGCTGCCGCGATCCCGCTCTCGATGCTGATGGCCTTCGCGGGAATGCGGCTGCTCGGCCTGTCGGGCAACCTGATGAGCCTCGGGGCGATCGACTTCGGGCTGATCGTCGACGGTGCCGTGGTGATGATCGAGAACGTGCTCCGTGCGCGCGGCGAGCACCCGGATCGCCCGGCCCACGACCTGATCCGCGACGCCGCCGCCGAGGTGGCCCGCCCGGTGATCTTCGCGGTGGCGATCATCATCATCGTCTACGTGCCGATCCTCGCCCTCGAAGGCGTCCCCGGCAAGATGTTCGCCCCGATGGCGTTCACGGTGATCCTGGCACTCGGCTCGTCGCTCATCGTCACGCTAACCCTGATGCCGGCGCTCGCCGCGATCTTCCTGTCCGGGCGTGAGATCGGCGAGCGCGAGACGAGCCTCGTCCACGCGGTGCGGGGCGCCTATACGCCGGTGCTGCGCTGGGCCAAGCGGCACACGCTCGTGATCGTCCTCACGGTGGCCACCCTGTTCATCGGTTCCTGCGTGGTGGCTATGCGGCTCGGGGGCGAGTTTCTGCCGAAGCTGTCGGAGGGGTCGATCGTGATCACGTCCGAGAAGCTGCCCGGGATTTCCCTCGACGCCTCGCTGGCCACGGTGACGCGCATCGAGCGGATCCTGACATCCTTCCCCGAGGTGAAGCGGGTCGTCTCCCTTACCGGCAGCGCCGAGATCCCGACCGACCCGATGGGCGTCGAATCGGCCGACAGCTTTATCACCCTCACCGACCCTTCGACCTGGAAGACGGCGGACAGCCAGGAAGGTCTCGTCGCGGCCTTCGACAAGCGCCTCCGGGAGGAGGTGCCCGGCGTCGCCTACAGCTTCTCGCAACCGATCCAGATGCGGATGGACGATCTGCTGGAGGGCGTGCGCGGCGACGTCGCGGTCAGCCTCTACGGCGACGACCTCAAGGTCCTGAAGGACACGGCCGATTCCATCGTGCGCGTGGTCTCGGGCATCCGGGGCGCGGCGGACGTGAAGGCCGAGGCGCAGGCCGGGATGCCGGCTCTGTCGATCCAGGTCGACCGCGCCAGGGCCGCCCGCTACGGCATCAACGTCTCGGACGTGCTCGACGTGGTCGAAAGCATCGGCGGACGTACCGCCGGCATGGTCTACGGCGATGACAACTCCATCACCGACATCGTGGTCCGGCTCGATCCTGCCGACCGCAGCGACATCGAGCGGATCCGCGCCCTGCCGGTCGGACGGCCGGGCAAGGGGAACGGGCCGCAGACGACCGTGCCGCTCTCGATGGTGGCCTCGGTGGACGTCACTTCCGGCCCGGCGCAGATCAGCCGCGAGCGGCTGCAGAGGCGGATCTCGATCCAGGCCAATGTCCGCGGCCGGGACGTGCAGAGCTTTGTCGACGCCGCACAGAAGGCCGTGTCCGCTCAAGTGAAGTTGCCGCCGCGCTACGCGCTGCAATGGAGCGGCCAATACCAGAACCTGCAGGAGGCCACCGCCCGCCTGTCGGTCGTGGTGCCGGCGGCGCTGGCGGGGATCCTCGTCCTCCTCGTCGTGATGTTCGGCGACATCCGCCTCGCTGGCCTGATCTTCCTGAACGTGCCGATGGCCGCCACGGGGGGCATCCTCGCACTCGCCCTGCGCGACATGCCGTTCTCGATCTCGGCGGCAATCGGCTTCATCGCGACCTTCGGCATCGCGATCCTGAACGGCGTGGTACTGACGAGCTACATCCGCGACCTCGAAGGCTCAGGCCTCGACCCAGGGGAGGCTGCCAGCCGCGCCGCCGAGATGCGGCTGCGCCCGGTGATGATGACCGCCCTCGTTGCAGCCCTGGGATTCCTGCCGATGGCCATCTCGACCAGCGCCGGGGCGGAGGTGCAGCGCCCGCTCGCCACCGTGGTGATCGGCGGCCTGATCAGCGCGACCCTGCTGACCCTCGTGGTCCTGCCCGCCGTCTATCCGGTGGTCGCGAGGTTACGTCTGCCCTTCGGCAGTTCACGAGCCGGCAGGAGGCAGGAGCGACGGTATGCACGCCCGCGCCAAGGGGTGCGGGAGGGCACCGATCGGTGAGCGCCGTTACGGCAACGGCTGGGTTCGCTCCGGGCCGAAAGGTCCGACCTCGCTCCCGACAAAATCTGATCGACCCACCGAGTTCGCTGCGCTGAATTACTTCGGATGGGCGATCATGGCTTCGGCCTTCGCTGACTTCGATGGATGTCAGCAGCACATGGCTGCCAGCATCCTGGCATGGCTGGAGGTTCGAGGTGGAGCAGTCGACGTTTATGCCTCCCCGAGCAGCGCCGACGACGTGACGCATATCAGCACCCGGCAGTATGCGCGTTTGGTCGATGAGTGGGTCACCGGGATGGGGCTGCCGCAGGAGGATTTCGGAACGCACTCCCTGCGCCGAACGACAGCATCATTGATCTACAAACGGACCGGCAACCTGCGTGCCGTGCGGATCATGCTCGGCCATACGAGGATCGTGAGCACGGCCCGGTACCTCTGTCTCGATGTCGAGAATGCTCTCACGCTCGCCGAAGGGGCGGAAATTTGAGCGTTCGGCCCCTCGGCTTCGGCGTCGAGGGGCCTCGAAACCAGCCGGGCGGATATGCGCCCATACCGGCCGTTCAGCGGCCTTTCGCGAGATCTTCAGAACGGACATGGCTGCAGGGTTCCGAAGCGCTCGCTGTCGGGCGCGGAGGTCGGGTGTTCGGAGCTCTGACGGCGATCAACCTGTCCTAAGGATAAGCATGGTGCCGTGTCCGCTCGAACCTGTCGGCACAGGGCTTATCGAAAAGCGCGCATGGTGGCTGAGTGCCCAAAGGTTCGGCCATCATGGGTTGTCCTCCGATGTCGCCGAGCGTGTGACGCTGAGAATATTGTGATCGCGGATCGAAATAGGGGTCCGATGTGTAGCTGTTCATGAACGCGCCGCCGGCAGGCATCTCGCTCTCGGACCACGCTGGCGTGACGAGGCCATACAAGGCAACGATGATTAGGAGTACAAGTTTTTTCTGGTTTATCATTGAGCTGTCTCGAACAGACTGGGTCTGTAGAGCATTCTCGTGCTCGGGATATGTTTTCCAGAAGCATGGATGGTCGGCCTCTCTGATGCAGGCAGTGCCAATCAGCGGCCGTTGAACCGTGCATGCAGATGCCCAGGCGCGGGCCGAGCCATCGTGAAGGCGCCTGCTTCAGTGTGGGTGAGCTAGGCTAATATGCTGGTACCGTATGTCTCATGGCGCGCTTGGACCGAAGATCGACGACCGAAAGATCGTTTGCGCGCCTCTCATAGGGTTATAGCGTCTTCCCGATAAATCACAAATGAATACGCTGCCAATGCATGAAGATGCTTTCGATATTTGAAAAATATTTTTATTTCTAAAGATTGATCCTTGCGGTCATCCCGGACGCCGGCGGTGCGTGTTCCATATGAAGTCCGGTTTTTGAAAGATAAGGCCGCAATTTTTTTGAAGTAAAAATCGCTTCAAGATGTAAGAGCGAATTCATTCGAAGCACTGATGAGAGTGCCTTATATCGTCGTGGAGCCGGGCATGGGCCTCGCTCAGCCTCCACAACGCAAGCCTCTTTCTGCCATCTTAGACCGAGGCCGCAGTCGGGGCCCAGCGGTCAGCAGAGTTCGGGCGAAAAGCGCGATTGGCCGCATGGATCTTGTCCGGTTTGCCCTGAAGTTCCGCAAGAGCTTCTATGTTCTTGCCGTCCTCATGTTCCTCGCGGGTATCGGCTCGATCGCGGTGGCACCGAAGGACGTGCTGCCGTCCGTGGATATACCGGTCGTCGTGGTGGTCTGGACCTATAGCGGTCTCGACGCCACAGACATGGTCCAGCGCATCACGAACTACAGCGAGTTTTCGCTATCGAGCAACGTGAACAACATCCGGCGGATCGAGTCGACGTCGATCCAGGGTACCGTGACCGAGCGGATCTACTTCGATTCTGCGGTCAGCATCGATCTCGCGATGACGCAGGTCGATTCGGCCATGAACGCGATCCGCTCGCGTATGCCTCCCGGGGTGCAGCCGCCGGTGATCATGCGGTTCTCCGCGTCATCGGTGCCGGTCATCCAAATGGCCCTGTCGTCGTCCAAGCTGCCCCTCACCAACGTTTTCGATTACGCCCAGTACAGGACCCGCCGCCGGCTCGCCGAGGTGCCGGGCTCCACCCTGCCGTCCCCGTACGGCGGCGCGCCGCGTCAGGTGATGGTCGATCTCGATCCCGCCAAGCTGCGCGCGATCGGCATGACTCCGCTCGATGTCCTGAACGCGGTCCTCAAGCAGAACCTCGTGGTGCCCTCCGGGCTCGCGAAGATCGGGACGCAACAGTACACGGTCCGGCTGAATTCCAGCCCGCTTCTCGTCGATCAACTCAATCGCATCCCGATCAAGGTCGAGAACAACCAGCCGGTCCTGCTGCGGGACGTCGCCCAGGTGCGGGACGGGGCGCCGCCGCAGATCAACGTCGTTCGCGCCGACGGTCACCACTCCGTCCTCCTGCAGGTGCTGAAGAACGGCGCGGCCTCGACCCTGGACGTCGTGAACGCCGTCAAGGCCGCCCTGCCCGACATCCACGCCGCCGCGCCGAAGGGCATGACGATCACGCCGCTGTTCGATCAGTCGGTCTTCGTCTCGGACGCCATCTCCGAGGTGGTGCGCGAGGCGGTGATCGCGGCGGGCCTGACCGGCCTCGCGATCCTGCTGTTCCTGGGCTCCTGGCGCTCGACTCTCGTGGTGCTCGTCTCGATCCCGCTCTGCATCCTGACATCCCTGTCGATCCTGGTCGCCATCGGGCAGACCATCAACGTGATGACGCTGGGCGGCCTCGCGCTCGCGGTCGGCATCCTGGTGGACGACGCCACGGTGGCGATCGAGAACACCTACCGGATGTTCGAGGAGGGCTTCTCCTTCCGGCGCTCGGTGGTCGAGGGCGTCGCGGGCATCGCCAAGCCGGCGCTGATCTCGACGCTCGCGATCTGCTCGGCCTTCTCGGCGGTCTTCTTCCTCACCGACGCGCCCCGCTATCTGTTCGTCCCGCAGGCCGAAGCGGTGGTGTTCGCGATGCTGACCTCCTACCTGCTGTCGCGGACGCTCGTCGCCATCCTGATCGACGTCCTCGTCGCTCCGGAATACGCCCGGCATCACGGCAGCCCGGAGCCCGCAGCCGACGGGATGGCACCGCAGCGGCGCCATTCGATCCTCGGCCGGCTGCTCGGCTTCGCGCGGCGACCGCTCGTCTGGGTGTTCCGGTATCCGCTGCGCGGCTCGCTCGCCTTCCGGGGGGCCTTCGAGCGGGGCTTCACGCGGTTCCACGCGGGCTATGTCGGCCTCCTCTCCGCCGTGCTCCGCCACCCGGGCCGCGCCCTGTGCGGCGTGCTGTCCGTCTTCGCGGTGACCGCGGCGATCTTCCCCTTCGTCGGGCAGGACTACTTCCCGCAGATCGAGTCCAGCCAGATGACGCTGCACATCCGCACCCGCCCGGGTCAGCGGATCGAGCAGGCGGAGAAGCGGTTCGCGCAGGTCGAGGACGTCGTCCGGCAGGTCGTCCCGAAAGATGAACTCGGCCTCATCCTGGACAATATCGGCCTGCCGGCGTCGAACTATAACTTCGCGTTCATGGACGCATCGTTCGTCGCCTACAATGACGGCCAGATGCTGATCAACCTGAAGGGCGAGCACAAGCCGATCTCGTTCTACGAGGCGCGCCTGCGCAAGGTCCTGCGCGACGCCTTCCCGGACGACGTCTTCTATTTTCAGCCCTCCGACATCATCACGCAGATCCTGAATTTCGGCACGATCGCGCAGATCGACGTACAGGTGTCCGGACGCCACGACGCCGACGATCTCGCCGTGGCCCGCGATCTCGTGCGCCGGATCTCGGCGGTCCGCGGGGCCGTCGACGTCCACCTTCACCAGATCGTCGACGCGCCGCAGATGTCCGTGAACGTCGACCGCAGGCTCGCCTCGGAGATGGGCGTCAGCGAGCAGTCCATCGCGCAGAACATGAACGTCTCGCTGTCGGGCTCCTTCCAGGTCAGCCCGAACTTCTGGGCCGATCCGAAATCCGGGATGCCCTATCAGCTCTGGGTCCAGACGCCGGAATGGCGCAATGCCGACATCGACCAGCTGATGAATACACCGGTCTCGGTCCATGCGACCGGCCATGACAGGCCGGGCATTCCGATCCTGCTGTCGAACATCGCCACGATGCAGCGGCAGCCGGAGCAGACGGTGATCAATCACGTCAACCAGCAGCCGACCTTCGACATCCTCGCCAACGTCCAGAACGCCGATCTCGGCAGCGTCCGCAACGCCGTGGACGGGATCGTCGCCGACGCGCAGACCCGACTTCCGGCCCCGGACAAGGTTCTGGTCCGCGGCCAGATTGAGAGCATGGAGAGCGCCTTCTCGCGGATCGAGATCGGGCTCGGCATCGCGCTGGTGGCGGTCTACCTGCTGCTCGTCCTGAACTATCAGACCTGGGTCGATCCTTTCGTGGTGATCGCCGCGCTGCCGCTCGCCTTCTGCGGCATCGTGATGAGCCTGTTCATCACCGGCACGGCCTTCTCGATCCCGGCCCTCTTCGGGGCGATCATGTCGGTCGGTGTGGCGAGCGCGAACTCGATCCTGCTTGTCACTTTCGCCAAGGAGCACCGGGAGGCCACGGGCTGCTCGGCGCGCGAGGCCGCCCTAATGGCCGGCCATACAAGGCTGCGGCCGGTGCTGATGACCGCCTCGGCGATGTTCCTCGGCCTGATCCCGATGGCGATCGGATCGGGGGAGGGCGCCGAGCAGAACGCCGCCCTTGCCCGCGCGGTCATGGGCGGGATCGGTATGGGCACGCTCTCGACGCTGCTCTTCGTCCCGCTTCTCTACACCCTGCTCCGGCACAACCCGATCAAGCCCCTCGAGGATTATTGATGCGCGCAAATTCCGACGCTCACGCGTTCGACGCCCACGAGGCAGCCGAGCAGGCGCATCGCCACGCGGTCGCGATCGATCCCCTGCGTCAGGATGAGGCCGGGGAGACGCTGGCGCATGCCGATCTGCCGCCGCCGCGAAAGCGGCCCTTCCTGGTGGCCGTCCTGGCGCTCGGCAGCGCCCTCGGCCTGGGGGGATGGCACCAGTGGCAGACTTACCAGGCCTCGCTGGATACGCAGGCCGAGGCGGTCGACTTCGTCCCGACGGTGCGCACCCTGTTCGCCACCGAGGACGATCAGCCGATATCCCTGACCCTGCCGGGTCAGACGGAGGCCTTCGACCATGCCGACATCTTCGCCCGCGCCACTGGCTACATCGCCGAGCGCCGGGTGGATATCGGCTCGCGGGTGAAGAAGGGCGACCTGCTCGTGCGCATCGCCGCCCCCGACCTCGACCAGCAGGCGCGCCAGGCCGAGGCTCAGCTCGGCCAATTCCAGGCCCAGCTCGCCGTCGCCCGCGCGGATGTCGAGCAGGCCAGGGCCAACGTCACGCTGGCCAACGCCACCGATGCCCGGACTTCGACGCTGGCCGGCCAGGGCTGGGCCTCGAAGCAGAATGCCGACCAGACCCGGGCCGGCATGCTGACGGCCACCGCGGCCCTGGCGGCCGCCGAGGCGAAGGTGAAGGTGGCCGAGGCCAACATCTCGGCCCAGCAGGCCACCGTCGACCGGCTGCGGACGCTGACCACGTTCGAGAACGTCGTGGCACCTTTCGACGGCGTCGTGACCGCCCGCATGGTCGATGGCGGCGACCTCGTCCACGCCGATTCCGGCGGGGGGACGCCGCTCTTCACCATCGACAGCACGGATGTGCTGCGCGTCTCGGTCCAGGTGCCGCAATCGGCCGCGGTGGGTATGCACGACGGCGTCCAGGCGCGCGTGCGCGTCGCGCAGATGCCGGATCGCGTGTTCGACGGGACGGTCTCGCGCAGCTCGGTCGCCCTGCGCTCCGCCGTGCGGACCCTCGACACCGAGGTTGACGTGAAGAACTCAGACGGGATCCTGCGGCCCGGCCTCTACGTCGCGGTGACCTTTGCGGTGCCGCGCACGCATCCCCGTGTCACCGTGCCCTCGGAGGCGCTGATCTTCGATGCGAAGGGCACGCACGTCGCCGTTGTGGAGCCCGACGACACGGTCCGGCTTCGCCCGATCACGATTGCGCGCGATCTCGGCACCCGGCTGGAGCTGCGAACCGGGCTCAAGAGCGGCGAAACGGTCGTCCTCAACCCGCCAGCGACCCTCCAGGACGGCGCCCGAGTCGCTCCGAAAGGCGACGCCGGCTCGAAGGCGGCGACCGCCAAGCTCTCCGAGCAGGCCAGTGCGGAGTGAGGCGCATGGTCCAATCCACCCACGGTCCCGTAAGCTTTGCCGGTCCAATGACGCATTCCGCCAGCGCAGACCGACCATCATTTGACAGCGAACCCGGAGAGGATAATTCCGGCTCCCCTGCAGAACCGCAGGAGGCCAGGCCGAACAACCGAATACAAAATAAGAAGGAAAAAAGAATGCCCAGTGTATTGGTCGTCGAGGATGATCGCCGCGTTGCCGCCGAGATCGGTTCGGCCCTCGCGGAATACGGCTTCCAGGTCGACGAGGCGCCGAGCGGGACGACCGGTCTGCGCAAGGCGCTGGAGGGTAACTTCGACGTGATCGTCCTCGATCGCATGCTGCCCGAGATCGACGGCCTGTCGCTGCTCACCAAGCTGCGTGCCGCCAAGGTCTCAACGCCGGTGCTGATTCTCAGCGCTCTCTCGGCCGTCAACGAGCGCGTCGACGGCTTGCGCGCTGGCGGCGACGACTACCTCGCCAAGCCGTTCGAGTTCATCGAGCTGACCGCCCGCGTCGACGCGCTGGCCCGGCGCAAGATGGCCGCCGAGGCGGTTAACGAGCTTGTGGTCGGCGACCTGCGCCTCGATCTGATCGAGCGCGTGCTTCACTGCGCCGGCCGTGAAGTCGAACTGCTGCCCAAGGAGTTCGCGATCATCGAGTTCCTGATGCAGAACGCCGGCGTGCTGGTGAGCCGCAAGATGATCTTCGAGTCGGTCTGGGGCTACAGCTTCAATCAC
This sequence comes from Methylobacterium sp. P1-11, assembly GCF_008329595.1. Lineage (NCBI taxonomy): Bacteria > Pseudomonadati > Pseudomonadota > Alphaproteobacteria > Hyphomicrobiales > Methylobacteriaceae > Methylobacterium > Methylobacterium sp. P1-11. The sequence continues at coordinate 80,511 of NZ_NPKS01000021.1, read as the reverse complement.
CAGTCGAGCGTCATCGACGTCCATATCGGTAAGATCCGCAAGAAGCTCGATCCTGACGGGCTGAACCCCCGGATCCACACGGTGCGCAACACGGGCTTCATCCTCCGTGCGTCTTCTTGAGGTTCGCCGCACCAGCGGCTTCCGGGTCGCGAGCCTGTTCTTCGCGACCTTCGGAGGCGCATCCCTCGCCCTTTGCGGCTTCCTGTACGTCGACACGCGCAGCTACGGCCGCAAGGCCGCCTTCGAATGGGTGGAGTGGGAGTCGAAGCACCTCCTGAACCTGCCGCCCCGGGCCCTGCGCGAGCGCATCGACGCGTCGGAGGATTTCGCGGAGGGCGGGCGCCCGCTCGTGCTGTTCGGACCGGATCATGCGCGCCGCGCCGGTGCCCCGATCCCTTACCCGGCGACGGCACCGGTCGGGCACCCCTTCGTCCTAACGCAGCAGACGGACCACGGGACGCGCACGCTGTTCAGCCAGCTCACGCAGCTGCCGAGCGGCGAGTATGTCTTGGTCAGCCGCTCGGCCAAGGATCTCCAGTCCCTCGAGAACGCCCTGGTCGAGACCTTCTCCTGGGGGATGGCGGCCACCATCGTCATCGGCCTGATCGGCGCCGTGGTGTTCGGTGTCGGGTCGCTCCGTCAGAACGACGCGATCACCTCGGCGGTGGTTCGCATCATGCGCGGTGACCTGAACGAACGGCTTCCGACGCGTGGTGTCTCGGCCGACCTCGCCCACCTCACCCGCGTCGTGAACGACATGCTCGACCAGCTCGAGCGGCTGATGCTGGAGATCAAGGGCGTCAACGAGAACATTGCCCACGACCTGCGGACGCCGCTCACCCGGGTCGTCGGGACGCTGGAGCGGTCCCTACGCAAGGCCGACAGCGTCGAGGCGTTCCGCGCCTGCAACGAGGACGTGCTCGCCGAAGTCAAGTCGATCGTCATCCGGTTCTCGGCGTTGCTGCGCATCTCCGAGATGGAGGATCGCCTGCGCCGATCTGGCTTCACGCATGTCGACCTGAGCCGCCTGCTCGAGGATGCCGTGGAGTATTACGAGCCGCTCGCGGCCGAACGGGATATCCAGCTCCGGTGGGAGCGGCCTGACGGCCCCTTCGAGGTGGGGGGTGACCGCAGCCTGATCTTCGAGGCCGTGAGCAACTTGATCGACAACGCCCTGAAATTTACCTCATCCGGAGGGTGGGTCGAAGTCGCGCTCCTGCAGAACCCCACCGCCATCCGTGTCACCGATAACGGCTGTGGCATCCCTGCCGAGGAGCTGACCGCCGTCCGAGCCCGGTACCGCCGTGGCGCGTCCAGGACCGACAAGAGTGGGTTCGGGATCGGACTGAGCTTGGTCGATTCGATCGCGCGGCTGCACAGCGCGGTCTTCGACATCGCCAGCGACGGGACCGGCTGTTGCGTCACTCTGCTCTGGCCCCATCAGGGCTACGGATCTACCGTTCTTGGCGCTGCCCCGATCGAAGCCGTCTGAGGCCCGCGCCATCCCTGCTCGGCGCCGTACGGGGGGCTGGCGTCGCCTGCCGCAGCAGCGACAGGCGACGCGCCGACCGGACCGGTCAGTAAGACGGCGCGCTGCGTTGGCGCGTGCGGGTATTCAGGCGGCTCCACTGCCGGTTCGACGGAACGGATCCGGTGTAGGCGGGCTGCTGCGGCGTGGATGCGCTGTAGCCGGTCGCACCCTCCCACATGCCTCCCGCCTTATCGTTTCCCTCGGCGTAAGACCACGCGTCGAGACCACTGCCGTTCGTCCGGATGATCAGGCTGGGATCGATCTGCGCGCTGGATTCGTGGGCGAAGGCGGAGCCCGAGATCAGCATGACGCCGAACGAGCAAGCCAGGACAAGAGTTTTCATGACCCGATCTCTTATTCAAGCAGTCGCATATCAGCGACGGGAGTACACAGTGTGACGGAGCCGATTGAAATTCTATGTTTTCTTGCGGAATAATTATTTCAGTATTTGAAGTAATTTGGATTTATAAATTATATTTCAGGCAGATATTCTTGCGGTTGCCGCAGGAAAGCTTGACGCTCTCATCGCTGCCCGATCAGGTCCGGATCCGGCTGCTCTGCCATGAACGTTCCGCTATGCGGTCATGCCTGAAGGGCCGCCGGAGCGGTGACGATTCGCGAGGCACCGCGAAGCCGGGATGTGTCCGGCGCGGCAGGGCCACAGCGTAGGCGTTCCGGCGACCGCGGTGAGACTCCTGAAACCGAAGCTGCGACACGAAAATGCCGACCGGTTTCCCGGTCGGCGAAGTCGTTGGGTCTGAAGCTTTGGGTTCGGTTCGACCTGCTCCGGTACCTGAGCCCGTCGAATTCGAAACCGCAGCAAACGCCCGCTCAGCGGCGACGAGCGCCTCCAAGGAGCTGACTTACTTGTACATCACTCAGGGGCGTGGGCAATGAAAATAGATTTTAAATGGTAAATTGTAAGTAATACTTGTTATTGAAACCGAAAAATGTAAGAGCTCAGCCTTTCAGCTGAGCTCCATGCAATCGATCGGGTGACAGGGCGTGAAGAGAATGCGCCTAGAAATCCCGCTGCACGCGGAACCGGAATTGCGCCGCGTCCTGCGCATTCACGTAGCGCAGCGAATTCTTTGATATATCTGGTGTGACACCGCTGTTGAGGGCGGTGCGAATGTACTCGCCCTCGACGCCGATATCGAGATCCTTCACCGGGGTCCAGATCAGGCTCGCGCCGGTGACGACCTGGTTGTTGCCGCGCAGCACCGGGCTCGTCGCGAAGGCGAAGGCGAGGGCGTTGGCGGCGCTGGCGCCGGCCGGCGCGAAGCCGAAGCCCAGGAGCCCGAGGGCGTTACGGCCCTTCGTGTTGTAGTTGATTTCCGCATAGCTCCCAAAGAACGCGGAGCGCCAGGCGGGCCCCCAGTAATGGAGCAGCGAAGCGACGGCCGAGAAGGTGGTCGACAGTTCGAGCCGACCCGTCGCCGGGTTGAGCACGGCATCCGCGTAATATTGCTGGAACGAGCCGCCCCCGACCGGAGCCGCTGCGAGGGCATCGTACGGAGCCGTATAGTTCGAGATGCCGGTATAGCTCAGAGCGCCCTGACCGTACGCACCCTGGAGGTAGAGGGTATCCCCCATGGCGATGAACGGCAGGTTGACCTTCAGCCCGCCCTGCACCGCCCAGCCATAGGCACTCGAGGCGCGTCCGGTGGGCGAGATGCCGAGTCCGGGCGTTGCCGTCGACACGCCTGCCACGCTGCTGGACGCGTCCCCGACGTTGATCTCGTGAACGGCCGCGGACAGCTGCGCGGAGCCCCACGCCTGATCGATGCGCGCGACGCCGATGAAATCCGGCAGCCGCGATTTCTGCGTGACGTCCACGAAGGCGACGTTGCCTGGCCCGACCACGATGGGGGCGAGGTATGTGGCGGGGGTGAATGGGTTGAACCCGTTGCTGTATCCGGCGAAGCCGCCGGCGGCCGTGAATGCGCCGACTGCGCCGCCGCTCCCGAAGACCGGGAAGCGCCGGTAGACCGGATCTTCCATGGAGGCGCTCAGGGTGACGCCGTTGCCGAGCGAGGCCGTGTAGGCCAGCAGGTTCGTGCTGAACGTATCCGAACCGGCTGTGCCGCCGATCAGTTCGAAGTCGTGGGCGTAGAAATCGAAGAACGAGGCTGCCCGGCCGGCCGTCAGCCCGGCGAACTGGATGAAGGCCTTGTCGGCGTTGACGTAGGTCTGCGTGCGGTTGAAGGCGTCGGCGCCCAGGCCCGGAAAGGCCAAGCCCTCCCGCTGGCGGGATCCGGAGGTGAGGAAGGGACCGCTGCGATCGGCGAGGTCGAGACGCAGGAAAGCGCGGAGTGTCCCGTAATCGGTCTGCGTGCGGGCATCGAGGTTGAGGCGCAGCAGCCCGAGATAGCCCGTCAAGTCGCCGCCGGTTGCGGTGCGGACCTTACTGGTCTGATACAGGAAATCGTACCGCGCGCGGCCTGAAATGCGGATGCAGGTATCGCCGCCAGGAATATAGAAAAAGCCGGCGCCATAAGCGTTACACACACGGACATACTCAATCGGCGCGGCCTTCGTGGTTGGAAGGTCGGCAGCCTCTGCGGCGACGCCCGAAACCACCACAGCCGAACTGCACAACAAGAGCGTCTTGAGATCAGTCATAATGTCCCCACATGCGACGTCGCGAGCACATGCGTGCAAGCGTCAACCCAAAGCTCCGCGTTCAGGCCACGGAATGCTTCCGTATCCGGCGGTCTGTCGCAGTATTTTAGAAGTTTGGCCGATCACGAGATCGGCAGCTTGACCGTATCGTAGTAATGTATATTTGACAAATAAAATACGATTTGATTTGAAAATTGATATTAGATATATAAACTGGAATTTGGATTTCAAATCGGTCTATCAGCGATGACGCCGTCCTTCTCAAGAGAAGGCGGCAAGGGGCGCATGTCAGAGCCCGCTGCGGGTGGCGGCCCGACATCCTTCCTTCGCGATCCATCCAGAAGAGTTTCAATTCTTGAAATATTATACTTTCTCTACAATCGTGTTTCGAAGCCAAGATTGAATTTTAATTTACAAATATCAAACCGGGATGGTTTTCAAAGTTCATTGAGGGTATGAAGCCGGCTCTTGCCGGGAGCTTAATATGCGTGAACTGGATCTCTGGATTGCCGGCGCATTCGTGATCATCCTAGCTTGGTCCTTATTCGGCCTGCTCGCGTTCTCGCATTCCTACGTAATGTTCCTGCCGCTGGCAGAGTCGCTGAAGTACGACGACGCGGGCAATACTCTGATCGGTGCGGCCTTGATCGCCGTCAGCTCCGCCTTTGCGGCAGCCGTCCTCATTCGGACCGTTTGGGCGATCCGGACATGGCTGGTCAGGGTTCTGCGCGTCGCCGGCGCAGCGACTCCGCCGGCGTGAGGCTGCGCCATTCGGGAGCCACGACACGTGCACGGAGTGGTGAGCCGCATTCCTGCACACGGGTTTGGACTCGATCAGCACCAGAAGGCGATGACGGTGGCCAGCGCGAGGGCCGAGGCGTAGTTTCGGGCGAGCTTGCCGTAGCAGGTGGCGATGCGGCGGAAGTCCAGACCCAGAACAAGTCTGTCATCGCCACCTCCAGGCCGCAAAACGGTTGCCTGAATAACAAAACGACAAACCCTGTAACAGCTTGGCTCAGTTCACACCCCAGGCCGAGGCCGGCGCCATCGAGCTGCGACGCGGCGCGGCCGCCGCGACCGCTCCAGCTTAGCCTCTGCGGGCAGGCGGTATGCCGGCATCCGGTTCTGAGATGGCCATACGTTGAGGGCTGCGCCCGTCGGGGCGGCAAATATCGGTCCGCTGTTCCGGCTGGCTTCTCCAAAGCGGAAGTGCCGCTTGCGGCCAGGACCTGCCGCCACGCGTCGCTCGCGCGAACATTTCAGATGGGTGGTTTTCAGACGATCCGCTTCGGAGATGCAAACAGGCCGAAGCGGACACGCTGAAACCGTGCTCGAGGAGCTAGACTTGTCGCATCCCGCCATCGACGCACAGTTCGGCTCCCGCGACAAAGCTCGCCTCGTCGCTCAGCAGGAACAGCGTGGCCGCCGCCACTTCCTCCGGACGCGCCATGCGGCCGAGCGGGATCGGCGCGATCAGCGCGGCCCGCGCCTCCTCCGGCACGCGCGCCATCATGGCCGTGTCGGTTGGGCCGGGGGCCACCACGTTCACGCGGATGCCCTGCGGGGCAAGTTCCGCGGTCCATGTGCGCGCGTAGGAACGTAGCGCCGCCTTCGTCGCGCAATAGGTCCCGTAGGGCGTGATGCCCGCGGCGTCGGCGATCGACCCCATCAGCACGACGGACGCACCCCGCCCCATCGCGCCCAGAGCCGCCTGCAGCCCAAAGAGGGCACCACGGACGTTGACCGCAAAGTGCCGGTCGAAATGCTCGGGCGTCCCGTCGCGCAGGGTCGCCGGTTCTGAGATGCCCGCGTTGAGAACCAGCGCGTCGATCCGGCCATGCGCCTCCCGCACCGTCGCCACGACGCGGCGCAAATCCTCCTGTCGGGCGGCGTCCGCGACCAGACCCCGCGCACCTTTCCCGATCCTCGCGGCAGCTGCCTCGACCTCGTCGGCTCGCCGTCCGGTGAGGACGACTGACGCGCCCTCAATCGCCAGCCGCTCGGCGACCGCCAGGCCGATGCCCTTCGCCCCACCGACCACGAGAGCCACCTTGTCCATCATGCGAGCCATCAGCGCATCCCTTCATCCGCGATGGCTCAGGAGATACAGATCGTATATCTGCTATCAAGAACGCACTTAGGTTAGCCTAGATATGGTCGATGATACCGATCTCGATGCCGCGTCCGAGTGCGCGCTCGCCAACATGGCGCGGGTCCGCCCGGTGTTGGACAAGATCGCCGACAAGTGGACGATCCTGATCCTCACGGTGCTCTGCCCGCGACCGGCACGGTTCAACGCGATCAAGCGGCGGCTCGATGGTATCACGCACAAGGCGCTGGCGGACGCGTTGAAGAGGCTGGAGCGCAACGGTCTGGTGACTCGGACAGTGCTGCCGACCGCACCGATCGGCGTCGAGTATGCGATCACCCCGCTTGGCCATTCGCTACGCCAGCCCTTCGAGGCGCTCTGCGCGTGGGCCCTCGACAACGGTGCGGCGATTGACGCGGCCAACCACGAGCATGACAGCACCAAAACTAGGCCGTGAGAGCGCGCCTGCCTCCGGCTCGCCAGATCTTGAACTGCTGTGTCTAATCGGGGTCGGTAGGAGGCCGTCCGCTTTTGCGGATGTCCTGCTCCGAAACAGACCGGCTGCTTTCGGCCAGCTTCGGTCGATAGCTTCGCGACCATAGGGCGCTGGCCTCCATGTCGCGCGTGAAGGCCAAGCGGTCCTCGCTCATTGCCGTCGCGAGGTTGTCGTGAATGTTCCCCTGACTGGCTCCTGGAACGAGAGGCAAACACCTTCCTCTTCGTGACGGGTGGAAGCCGGCGCGGCGCTTCAGAGATCCAGTGTGACGCCGACACGAGCTCGGGACACACAAGGGGTCATCCGGTCCTGACGGCTCGCCACCGGCAGGACGACGTCGCGGTGGATGACCACGCCGTCCCGGTAACCGCAGGTGCAGGTCCCGCATACGCCGAGCTCGCACGAGGAGGCGGTGGCAAACCCGTGATCGCGCAGCACCTGGAGCAGCGAGCGGTCGGCCGGCACATGCAGCACCGCGCCGGTCGAAGCGATGCGCGCGTCGAACGGTTCCGGCTTGAAGTTCTCGTCGAGGGTGGCCTGGAACACCTCACTGTGGACCTGTGCCTCTGGCCAGCACGCCGCACTCAAGGAGTCCCGCACGGCGTCGAGCAGGCGCTGTGGCCCGCAGGCGTAGACGTGGGCCCCGTCCCGGGGCGGCCCGATCTCGGCCGGATCGAAGCGGCGGCCATTCGACGAGAACCATTCGCGCAGGCGCCCGCCACAAACGGCGCGGAGTTCGTCGAGGAGCGGGGCTTGCTCGGCCGAAGGCGCGCAATCGTGGAGGACGAAGCCCGCTCCCTGCGCCGCCAGTCGGCGCGCCATCGCGACGAAGGGCGTCACACCGATGCCGCCGCCGATCAGAATGTGCTCGCGGGCCGATTCCACGAGGGGAAAGTTGTTGCGCGGCGCCGAGACGTGGGCGACAGCGCCAAGCCGGAGGTTCGCGTGCGCCCAGGACGAGCCACCCCGGCCCGCGTTCTCGTGTTTGACCGCGATCTCGTAGCCCGAGCGGTCTGCCGGGTCTCCGCAGAGTGAGTACTGCCGCACGCGGCCATCCGGGAGCCGCAGGTCGACATGGGCACCCGGATCCCAGGCCGGAAGCTCCGGGCGCTGCGGGTGGATCAGGCGGAGATGCAGCACTGCAGGCGTCGTCAGCCGTGCCGACGCCACCTTGAGCTTCATGATGATGCGCGCGGTCATGGCGTTCAGTCCGCGGCCCCGTCGAGAAGGCTGATCCCGTCGCCGGGGCGGATCACGCCGCCGCGTTCGATGCTGCAATTCAGCCCCGAACGATTGTAGAGCGGTAGGTAGACGGGTAACCCGAGCAACTCCTCCAGGTACTTGCAGGGGAAGTTCAGCCGCCCGCCGCGCAGGATCACATCCCCGACGCGGAAGCGGCGGCCGACGAGGTGGTTCAGCGGCACGCCCCGGACTGTGAGGTTGCGGCGGTGGTCAATCGGGAACAGAGTGATCGGCCCACCCTGCAGCGGGGGATCGTTGCGAGCGAGGGCGTCCAAGGCCTCCTGCTCAATCAGCGTCACCTCACGCACGTCGGGCTTCGGCGAGTATGTGCCGGTTCCCGAGAAGTAGCGATCGCCTACGATGCCGCGGCCGGCGACGCAGGTCGCCTCCTGCAACTCCTCCATCTCGTAGCTCGCCGTGGGTGCGATGTGGATGTGGAGCAACGTGCCGCTCCAGGCGGTGGCACCACCGGGAATCGGGAGAGCCGCAGATCCGGCAGGATGCGCGAATGCGTCGATCATGGCAGGGCCTGCGTCGCGGGTCGCATCCGCGCTCATGCCGAGGCGCCTGTCGCGAGGGCGATCGCCTCGATCTCGACGAGGACGTCGCGCGGAAGGCGCGCGACCTCGACGGTTGAGCGGGCCGGAGGCGCCTCGGGGAAGTGCTCGGCATAAACGCCGTTCATCGCGGCAAAATCGTCCATATTTTTCAAGAATACGGTCGTCTTAGCGATTGTGGCGAGACTTGCGCCACCCGCGGCCAACACCGCAGCGAGGTTGGCGAGCGATTGCCGGGTCTGGGCCTCGACGCCGTCGGGAATGGCGCCGGTCGCCGGATCAATCGGGAGCTGGCCAGAGGCGAAGACCAGATCGCCCACGCGCGTGCCCTGCGCATAAGGTCCGACGGCCTTGGCCGCTCCCTCGGTGCTGAGTACCGTCCTGTCCGTCATTATGTCCTCGCTCGACGCTTAGGTGTTCGCCACGCACAGTGGATGAATTTCCATCACAATGGAATGTCGCTGGGCGGCAGCGCGGCCTTTTCAGCTTCGTGCGATGTCGAGATGCCGTGTCTCTGCCGCGACCATCGTGGCGACGAAGCTCACGACCGCGAGGGCGATCAGGTACAGCGCGATCGGCCAAGTCGCGCCCGCCCAGGCGAGGAGCCCGGTGGCGATGATTGGTGCGAAGCCGCCTGAGATTGCCGCCGCGACCTGGCAGCCCAGCGAAGCGCCGCTGTAGCGGGTGCGCGTCCCGAATAGCTCCGGCATGAACGCGGCCTGCGGGCCGAACATCATCGCGTGGGTCAGGCTCATGATCACCGCGATGGTCACGACTACAATCGTCGGGTCGCGGGTGTCGAGCAGGCCGAAGAGGACGAGCGCGCAGGCGGCGCTGACAGCCGAGCCCGCGAAGTACATCGGTCGGCGTCCGATCTTATCCGAGAGCCAGCCGAACAGCGGCATGGTGACGAGTTCGAGGGCGGCCGCGAGCAGGATCGCGTTGAGGATCAGGGAGCGGGGCAGATCAAGGGTCTTGGTCGCGTACACGATCGAGAACACTGTCAGGATGTAGACCCAGGCGACCTCCGAGACCTTGAGGCCGACCGCGATCAGGAAGGTGCGCGGCTGCTTCGTGATCACGTCGAGGAGGGGCATATGCGCGACCGCGGCTTCCTCCTTGATCCGGGCGAAGGCAGGCGTTTCGACGAGCCGCAGGCGCACGAACAGGCCGATGCCGATCAGGAGCGCGCTCGCCAGGAACGGCAGACGCCAGCCCCAGGAGAGGAAATCGGCCTCCGGCAGGCTCGTCAGCCAGAGGAAGGTCGCGGTCGAGGCCGCGATGCCGAGAGGGAAGCCGACCTGCACGAGGCTGCCGTAGAGCCCGCGTCTGTGCTCGGGCGCGTGCTCGATCACCATCAGGACCGCGCCACCCCACTCGCCGCCGATGCCAATGCCCTGCAGCAACCGGAGGGCCACGAGGAGAGCTGGCGCCCACAGGCCGATCTGCGCATATGTTGGCAGGCAGCCGATCAGGAAGGTGCCGACGCCCATGATCAGCATGGTGAGGGTCAGCATCCCCTTTCGGCCGAGTCGGTCGCCGTAATGACCGAAGATCGCGCCGCCGAGCGGGCGCGCCACGAACCCGACCGCGTAGGAAGCGAACGCCGCCAACGTGCCGGCGACGGGGTCGAGGCCCGGGAAGAACAGCTTGTTGAACACGAGGGCGGCAGCCGTGCCGTAGATCAGGAAATCGTACCACTCGATGATGGTGCCGAGCATGCTGGCCAGGATGATCTGACGCATCTGCCGGTCATCGGCGGGCGTGGCTTCAAGGTTCAACGCAGCGATAGCAGGGATGCTGGTCATGACAGGCCCGCCTCTCTCATCTGAGTGGAATGAATTCCACTATCGGGGAGGCAATCGGTGTGCCATGTTGGATTGCGCGCGTGGCGGAGGCGCGGCGCGGTCTGGAGCCCGGCGTCAGCGCAGGCGGGACGCGTCGATGACTAGGAAGTACTCACAGGGTCCAGAACCGATATTGCTGAAAGCGTGCCCGGCATCGGCCTCGAAATACAGGCTGTCACCCTGGTTTGCGACCAGAACGCGATCACCGATGACCGCCTGCAGCCTGCCCTTGAGGACGTAGATGTACTCGGACACGCCCCGGCGATGCGCCACGAACTCGCCCGTGCTCGCGTTTGGCGGCAGTGTGTTGAGCACCCAGTCGATACCGCGCCCTGGCAGGACCGGCGACAGGCAGCGGCGCAGGAAGCCGGAGGCTTCGTCGCGCAGCACGGGCTGGCGCGCGGCTGGGATCAGCAGGATCTCGCGCTCGGCCTCCGATGCCATCAGGCGTGAGAAGGTGACCCCCAGGGCCTCGGCGAGGCGCGAGAGCACGGCCGTCGAGGGCACGGCCTCGCCCCGCTCGATCTTGGAGATCATCGAGCGGCTGACGCCGGACAGGGTCGCGAGCGCCTCTAGGGACAAATCGCGTTGCTTGCGATGGAGGCGCACCTCGTCTGCCACAATCGCGAGTTGCGAACGCGCCTCGTTCTCGATCTGCTCCCGCCGCACCGTCGTTCGAAGGGTCATTCCGTCCTGTCCACCCTGAAGGTCTAGGGTCCTGCGACAAGACCCTTCCGACGATCAAGAGGAGAATACCATGCGAGATCGGGATGCACCGGCGCGCATCGGCATCATCGTTTATCCGGGCATCGAGCCCATCGATCTGGGAGGAACCGTCGGCGTCCTTTCCATGGCCCGGCGCATCCTGCCAAACCTCGCCGACGCCGTGATCGCAGTCGAGGCAGGACCGGTCCACATGGCGGGCGGCTTGACCGTCGCGGTACCCTTCGGGGTGGACAATGTCCCGGACTGCGACGTGTTCATCGTCTGCGGTGGTCCGGGTTGGCCTCAGGCGTCGGAAGATGCTCGGCTTCTGACCTTCCTGCGGGGTCGACGTCCCGAGACGTTGGCCTCCGTCTGCACCGGAGCCCTGATCCTTGCGGCGGCGGGCAGCCTTGATGGGCGCAGCGCTACGACTCGGCGCGTGGCGGCCGGTACCGAGGCAGTCGCACCCCTTGACCTGCTGTTCGCGAGAGCCGCAGGCGTAACCACCCGGGTTGCGGCAATTGTCGATGACGTGGTGGTCACCGGAGGCGGTGTCTCGCTCGCCATCGACACCACCCTGTACCTGATCGGGAAGCTTTACGGCCTGGATGCCTGCCAAGCCGTGGCGCGGTTGATCGAATACGACCGGGCGCTTGCGGCGAATGCCGACGCTCTGGGCATCGTCGCGGCCTGTTCCGAGTTGTGATGGGAGGCCGAAGAACAAGCTGGCAACCTCCAGGCCGGCTCAACGAAGTCGCCAATGTGCCATTGGGCTAATCCCGGTGCTCGGGCCCAGCCTTTCATACGGCCCAGCCGCCGCCTCGATGCGCCCTCCCTGGGCATGCTTCAGTGCTGAAACGATTGCTTGGGGCAGCGCGCGCGATCCCCGAAACGGCAACGTTCGCTCGGGAGAAAGCCGTCCGCTTTCCCAACAACTCTCCGGCGTAGCGCACTGACGGCTTTCGGCCATTTACGGTCCGGCGTCGGCCGCCTCGAAGCGGCTGGATTGGGTGGTTTCCGCCTGTCCGCTTCCGGGCGGCGAAGCACGGAAGCCGACATCATCTCAGTGCCTGCTCGCGGCCCTTCTCGGACCTTCGAAAGGTCCGCTTGCTGGACGTCTGAGCGGCCCTGATCGACCGAGCAAGGCCGGTAGCGGTCCGGCCGCTGCATGCATCTGAAACTAAGAAGCAGACTGCCCCTAGCATTTTGAAGGTAACGATCTCCCGGATGGTGATTCGCGAGCGCGGCTAAGCACGTGCAGGCTTGTCCTTGGTCAGGTGAAGCGACTACGCCCCGCCCGGCCGACTCGAATGTCGTGCCGTAATCAGGCCCGATTGTGATGCTGCCCGACTGCACCATGGCTCCAAGATGGAGAACACGAAAGCGCGATAGCAGGTAAACTACTCTCGCTATACAGGACCCACGACGTACCGATATATGCATGACAGGCTCGCGAATGCGTGCAGACGCAAAACCGGAGCGCTGCCCGGTAGAAAATTGTCGGTGTAGTGTCTCAATAGTGTTGATAATGATCTGGAGTATCGTCAAAATGATAGGATATCGCTAAATGATGGAACGTACAATGTTCCCATCATTTCCTGCTGATTTGGAGGCAGAATTTCAGTCTCATTATGCCAAAATGTATTCGAACGCGTCAAGATCGGCCTTGGCGCTAGGATCGTCAATCTATTTATCGTTTGCGATTTGGGACTACATCACGGCTCCAGAGATTGTAGTGCTTTCTTTGTCAGTCCGATTTTCGGTGACTGCCTTTTTATTGATATCCATGACGCTCTTCGGCGGTGGGCGGCTGCCCCAATTGATCCTTGCTTTAGACGTATTTCTTGCTGGAGCCAGCGTCGTCTTCATAATCTCGAACATGCCGAATGGTCTTACTGTGGGGCTGAGCGGTATTGTATTGTGTCTGATGTTCAATTTCGGCTTCTTCCGATTGCTCTTCATGCCCTCGCTATTTGGGGGACTAAGCCTGATGCTGGCCTACAATGCGGCCGTGTTGGCATCTGGCCTGCGCGTAGATCTAGCAGTGGCGAACAATTTCTTTGTCATTTCGGCTATTACGGCAGGATCTATAGTCACGTTCCGCTACGAAAGTCTGCAACGCACGAGATTTCTCCAAGACAAGGAGATCGAGAGCGAGCGTGCGCGATCGGAGGCATTGATCGACAACATGCTACCTCGCCATATTGCTGCTCGCCTGAAACAAGGTGATCAAGTGATCGCCGAGTCGCACGGTGAGGCTCATGTATTATTTGCTGATTTGGTAGGTTTTACCACTTTGACAAAGCAGTTATCGCCTCACCACTTAGTCGAAGTTCTGAATGAAATATTCTCTATTGCCGACGGATTGACAGAGATCCACGGTGTCGAGAAGGTTAAAACCATTGGGGATGGCTACATGGTTGTCTCTGGAATTGATGGTGAAGCACGGAGCGCGGCCGAATCAATGGCCGATTTTGCACTGGATCTAGTTTCGGAGGTGGAAAGCTTTGCTCAGCGGAGCGGGTACCCAGTAGCAGTCAGAGTAGGAATAGCTACAGGCCAGCTTATCAGCGGCGTTATTGGACTCCGAAAGCTCTCGTTTGACTTATGGGGGGATACCGTGAACCTCGCCAGCAGAATGGAACACAGTTCTGAGCAAGGTCAAATTCAGGTTACGGAGACAACTTATTGGCGCTTGAAGGACAATTATCAGTTCGAGGAACGTGGTAAAATATTTCTTAAAGGATTCGGTGAACTGAACGCATACGTACTAATTCGACGACAAGTGTTTATGCACCGGAGCGAGAATCAAATGCCCTCTTAGAACTTGGACGCGCCCCTGCTTCCTGTGAGGGCGGTGGCTTTTGTTGCCCTGTAATCCATCTATTATAAAATCCATAAGATTGGAACTGGGCCGTAGATCTGCATTGATTGGGTTGATGGAGGCCATCTTATATATAAATCTGCCGACATGGATGCACTTATGCGGTTCTGCCGGGGCCCTTGGTCGGGGTAGGCTCATCGGCCAAAGAAGCTATTGGCTTGCGAGCGTTGGTTCGGTGACGGCTCGCCACCCCGAGCAGACGTTGCCGGACGGCCGGCGAAGGGCCGCTATAGGGAAGTGCCGACGGCGGCGCAAACGGCCGGGTTGGGTCGGTAGGAGGCCGTCCGCTTTTCCAGCCGACCACCTCCGAATCGGACCAGCCGCTTTCGGCCAGACTACGTCACGCCGGATCGCCATCGCACGCAGGACCAGACATTCGATTTGGCGCCCAATCCGCTCATCTGAGGCGCATACGAGCCTCCCCGAAAGCAGACATGCCCGCTCCGGTCTGCTTGCAGTCTCCCTAGGTTTGAGCTGTGGCTGCGGATCTGGCCTGAGAAAGCGGTGATCGGGCCTTGCAACCGTGCTCGCCCAGGATCCAGACTTCCGTTGCTTGCGTTCTACCCCGGACGACTACGGCAGGATGCCGGCGCATGCCTGTAATGGTATGCTCGCCGACCTCAGCGCGAACCTGTTCGATCAGGGCATGACTGCTCACGAGCGACGTCTGGAGATTGCGGCTTAGCGCTTCGAGGCGGCTCGCAGTGTTCACCGTGTCGCCGAGCACCGCGTATTCGAGCCGTCGCTCGTGTCCGATGGTGCCCAGTACAACCGGCCCAAAATGCAGACCGATTCCGATCTGTAGAGCCGGTTCACCGTGCGCACGACGCTCGATATTCCACGCGTCAAGACAAGTCAGCATCTTGCGAGCACAGGCAAGCGCGTTGGCGGCATCGCGAGGACCCGGCTTCGGAGTCCCGAAGGTAGCCATAACGCTATCGCCCACAAATTTGTCGAGTGTTCCTCCAGTCTCGAAGACGCAGTCAGCCATACGCTCGTGGAAGCCGCGCAGCATCGCCATGACATCTTTCGGCGAACATCCCTCGCACAGGCTCGTGAATCCGATCACGTCGGCGAAGAGGATCGCGGCGTCTTGGACCCGAGCAGGCCCGAATGGCTCGTCGAGCTCAGCGAGTTCGTCAACGAGGTTCGCGGAGACGTGGCGTAAGGTTATCGCGGGCGCGCTCGACACAAGCCTGGGCGGCGACCAATTGCTGCGTGCGGTGCACGACAATCGAGAGGATCCCGGTAATCAGACAGCCTATGAACACGCTCGTCGCCCAGGCGGCGGCATCGACGAAGGCGGGATCGAGGTAGCGCGTTAGAGCCGCGGCGGCCGCGCCGGGTAACCCAAAGCCGAGCTGGGTTTCTGGCTGGAGCGCCACGATGGCGATTCCGACACTCCAGGTCGCGACGATGATCAGCCCTGTGCCGAGCACGAGCCGTGGCGACAGCGTGAACGTGGACCAAGCAATCAACATCAGAAAGAACGGAAAGGCAGGCGGCCGCAATTTCATCTGTACTGGCCAGGGTGGTGGATCGAGCGGGTTTGGGACAAGCAGGGTGATAGTTAGCAAGGCGGCGTTCGCCAGGACGAAGCCAAGGACCATGAACGAGGGCAGAGGCCGGTGTGAAAGTCGCCACCAGCCGAGCGCCAATGCAACGAAGGCGGCCGCGAGACCGAAGTAGAACACAGCGCCCGGCCAGGGATGGACCACGGCGCACCAGATCGCGATGATGACGTAGGCCAGCGTGAGCGCATGCGCGCCAAGCAGGCCGCTGCGCCGGCGCTCCTCGGCGAGCGCCGCCGCAACGCGCCGACCCAGTGCGCCCGGGTCGGGATTTCGAGCCCAGAACTTGCCGCGTGGCGGTGACCTTATCGGTCGGCTACCAATTCTCAATTCCATGCTGCTTACCAGGTTGCCGTCCGAGACAGTCCTTGGCCCGGCGCACACAACAGGGACGAGACGTCGGGCTCGCCTGTGACATCCAACGATGATGATGTGACACGGCGGTTCCTAAGCCGGAGGAGTCGAGTTGACCGCATCCGGCCTGACGGACGCTACTCGCCCGCGGATGTCACGATACCGTTCGCTGTCTCGTCAAAGCATGAGCCGGTCTTGGTCCGGCGCGAGCGAGTGAGAGACAACCATGAAGATCGTCGTCATTGGCGGGACCGGGCTGATCGGCCGCCAAGTCATCACAAATCTGCTCAGGCTCGGCCACGACGCCGTACCCGCTTCGCCCGTCTCCGGTGTGAACACGCTGACTGGCGAGGGGCTCCCGGCGGCGCTGCACGGTGCGCAGGCTGTAATCGACGTTTCCAACTCGCCCTCCTTCGAGGAGGCTGCCGTGCTGGCCTTCTTCCAGACCTCGGGGCGCAACCTCGTCCAGGCTGAAGCAGAGGCTGGTGTTGGTCACCATGTCGCCTTGTCGGTGGTTGGGACTGACCGAGCGCATGCCCCAGCCTACCTACGAGCCAAACTGGCGCAGGAGCAGCTGATCGCGGCCGCGAGCGTCCCCTACACGATCATCCGGGCGACGCAGTTCTTTGAGTTCATGGGCGCCATTGCGGACGCGGGAACGAAGGGCGGTCTCGTCCGCCTCTCTCCGGCAGCGATGCAGCCCATCGCCTCGCGTGACGTCGCGCAGGCGCTTGCAGAAGTCGTACTTGCCAAGCCGGTAAATGGCATCGTCGAGATCGCCGGGCCGGAACGCGCGCCTTTCGCTGAATTCGTCGGCACCTGGCTCGGTCACCGCGACGATCCCCGCCGCATCGTGGTTGATCCAGCGGCGCCCTATTTCGGCATCCCGATTACGGACGCCACGCTGACGCCGGGAGCGAACGCGCGCATTATGCCGACGCGATTTGATGCGTGGCTGACCGCCTCTTCTAGCAATGGACGGAGCGCATGATGCGGGCCTCGTCTTCCTGCCTCGCATTCGCGACCTTCTACGGTCTGGTTCTAGCGGCGAACGGCGTGTTCATGCTCGCCGCGCCTATGGCTTGGTACGAGACGGTGCCCGGCGTGCCCACCACCGGTCCATTCAACCAGCACTTTCTGCGCGACATCGGCCTGATTTTCCTGCTGCTCGGCGGCGCCGTGCTGGTTGGGGTCTTGAGGCCTGCAATGCGGATCGTGCTCTGGGGTGCCGTGACGCTCTGGCTCACCGGCCACGCATTCTTTCATGTCTGGGAGGTACTGGCGGGGATCTGTGCGCCGTCTGCCCTGGCCCGCGACTTTCCAGCCGTGTCGTTGCCAGCAATCATCGCTGCCGCGCTGGTCGTCTGGGCGGAGTGCGGTCTGGCGTCCGCCAAAAAGCGTCCGAGCCTGACATAACAACCTGCGTGCGAGGGATCTCGCGTCGACGCCAAGGAGCGCCGGTATGCTCTCTGGAACCTCAGCTAAATCGGTAGCGCGAGACGATGCGCGCATTGCGGAGTTCGAGGCGCAACGGCCAAGGTTGCTGCGCCTCGGCTATCGCATGCTTGGTTCATTGAGCGAGGCCGAAGATATCGTTCAGGAGGCTTGGCTGCGCTGGTCAGGCGTTCAGGACAGTGTCGCGGCACCCGCCGCCTACCTCACGCGCATCGTGACGCGGCTATCCCTCGACCACATGAAATCGGCACGGGCTCGGCGCGAAACCTATGTCGGTGCTTGGCTTCCCGAACCCTTTATGGGCGCGAGTGAGCCAGACGAGACGGTCAGGGACGACGTGACGATGACGCTGATGCTGGCTCTCGAACGGCTGTCGCCGCTTGAACGGGCGGCTTTCCTCCTGCACGACGTGTTCGAGGTCGCGCTGCCCGAGGTAGCAGCAACGCTCGATCGTGCGCCGGCTGCCGTGCGGCAACTCGCAGTGCGCGCCCGTAAGCACGTCGAGTCTGGGCGCCGGCGATATCGCGTGGACGCGGCCGAGGCCGATCGAATCGCGCGCGCCTTCTTCAACGCCTCGCGCGACGGCGATACGACGGCGCTCGCATCACTGCTCGCCGCCGATGTCGAGCTCCGCTCGGACGGCGGTGGCCGTGTTCTCGCCTATCCCAACGTGATCCGCGGCTTGGATCGACTTCTTCGGCTCTTCGCAGGGCTTTCCGGCAAGGCGTATTTCCAACCCGTCCTTTTGCGCACCGCGATCATCGACGGATTACCCGGTTACGTCAGCGCCGATCGTGGTGGTGTGCTTCAGACCACCGCACTTGAGGTCAGCGACGGACGCATCACCGCGATCTATATGGTGCGCAATCCCGACAAGCTTCGGCACGTAGCCGCAGAGCTCGACAGGTGATTTAAGTGAACGGCACAGGGATACCTTAAGAACGGCGTCCCTTCAAAACCCGGCCATCGAGATTGGTGGAACACCGCAGCCAGAGACTAGCTCGCGGAAGCCGATCTGCGTTCCGTATATCAGTTTGTTGAGGGAGGACCGTGCGTTCGGCCTTACGCGCGACAATCGAGCGGTCCTCTCATCGGCGCAAATCCGAAATCAATCATCCTTTGATTTTATCATGAGCAATCAATCTGCGCCAAATAAATGCAGACCACGACGCTTCTTAGAGTTATAATTTAATGTCGGGCCCATTGTCAGGAGTAGAATTTCGGCATTATAGGATGGAGAAGCCGCCGTCGACACCGAGGACCTGTCCTGTCACCCAACCTGCCTCGGACGATGCGAGGTGCAGGATCCAAGAGGCGACATCGTCCGGCTCACCCCTCCGCTTGAGGGGTATCATCTCTCTTTCCTGTGATTTGATGGCTTCGACTTCCTCCTCGGAAAAGCCCATCCTGACCCGAAGGAATTCCGACTCCACAGGACCGGAAGCAACTGCGTTGACGCGAATACCCTTCGGAGCGAGTTCGAGTGCCCAGCAGCGTGTCGCCTGCTCCAGCGCAGCCTTGCTGGCGGCGTAGTCGGCGAACCCGGCAATCGCTTTGCGGGCAAGGGTGCTGGAGACGTTGACGATCGCGCCCCGGCTTTCCTCCAGATGTCCCATCGCGGCGGATGCGAGAAGAGTCGGGCCGATCACGTTGACAGCATAGACGGCACCGGCACGATCAGGATCTGCGTTCGCGAGCGCCGATGGAGCACCGGCGCCAGCGTTGTTTACCAGCACGTCGACCCGTCCCCACTGCTCGACCGCCCTGCCGATCGTCCGGGCAGCATCGGCTGGTGAGGCGGCATCGGCTACGAAGCCACGGATATTCGGATGGCCGGCTGTGACATCGTCCAACGCCTGCCGCCGTCGTCCCGTGATCAGGACCATTGCGCCTTCCGACGCAAAGCGCTTGGCAGTTGACAGGCCAATGCCGCCACCTCCGCCGGTGACGATCGCGACCTTGCCCGCAAACCTGTTCATATCTCGTCTCCTGTGTCCGGTGCGTGCACTTGTCCGGTTCGAACGCGCACGCTGCTCTCTCGAGTGAACACAAGACGAAGCCCCATCGGCACGTGTGACATGGTGCGAGAAAAAGCGACCAAGAGAGCCAGCGATGTGATACGGAGAGATCGGGCTTATTCCATCAGTGGGTAGCAGCGTCGTCGGTTGGTTTTACTGCGGCCGAGCAAGAACATATGGGGCAGATTCATCGGCCATCCATTTCATTGTTGCAGGTTCCGCAGACAAACATGCATACAGACGGCGCTGATGCGGCCGAAAAAATAGTTGGATTGCTGTATTGCGTGCGCACCAATAGCGCTGGCCCGTTTCGGATCTCTGTTGTTTCAGCGGAGAGTCGTCACATCGAGGCCACCGACATGGTGAGCACTCCAGACAAGCTTCTCCATAAAGCCGTCGAGATCAGTCGCTGAGACACGGACGTGGATCGCTCCCCCTGCTGTACAGGCCGCAGCGGGAGCAACCGAATTTTGCCATCAAAGCCGAATTAGCCCAGTATCAGTAATCCCAAAATACCGGTACCCAGCGGAAAGCGTCACCATCGACGGCCACCCGACCAACGGAAGGAAACGGGAGGTGCGTTGCCACCAACAGCTCGCGGGTCGCCGCTAGCTCCCGCAGCAGGTGGAGCCGGACGCGCGCCGCCTCCTCGGGGTCGTGCTCGAAGCCGTTATGCCACTCGGGATGGTCGAACCCGACCGTGAAGACGGCATCGCCGGCGAAAGTCAGGCGATCGTTCCCGGATGCCACGCGGACGACACTATGACCGGGTGTGTGGCCACCGGTTCGGTGGGCAACCACCCCGGGCGCTATCGTGCTCTCCTCGTCGAATAGCCGCAGCCGCTCTCGGTACTCCGTCACGAAGCGCTTGGCGGTGGTCCGGAGCGCATCTGGGAACCCAGGCGGCATGACGGCGAGTGTGAAGTCGGGTGCCGCCCAGAAATCTACTTCGGCGGCGGCTACATGGATCCGTAGATCCGGCCTCAGGCGGTCTTTCACGCCCTCGACGAGCAAGCCGCCAATGTGATCCATATGCAAGTGGGTAAGCACCACGTCGGTGACAGAACCGGGGGCGATCCCGGCCGCCGCCAGCCGTTTGTTGAGCTGCCCGGCCCGCGGCAGGTTCAGGTCCGGGTCCAGCCCGAGTCCGGCGTCGATGAGGATCGTCTGCTCACCGCTTTGGACCACAACCACGTTCAACGACCAGTCGAAAGCGTCTGACGGAAGAAACATGTCATTAAGCCAAGCTGATCGAACAGCCGGATCAGCGTTGTGTGCCAGCATCTTGGTCGGAAGCGGAAGCACTCCGTCACTGATCACCATCACATCGATTTCGCCAATTCGGAGCGCATAGCGCGACGGAACCGCCTCATCGGGTTCATGGCTATGTCGCGCTTCGTTGTCGGGCCCACTTGATCCTGTCTCAGAGGTTGCCACACTTATCATGCTCAATCCTTCGCACGGCGCGGGTGTCCGGACTTTCCGGGCAATAACTTGCGCGCCATGCGGTCAGGACGAAGTAGTGACCGTGACTGTGACACGGCCACCGATTGAGCGTGTTACTCGGGTCGAGGCTTTTCGGTCGCGCCGGCTAGCCGGTCTGGTGGCGCGACGCGCAAGGTGGTGTAGGAGGGGGCGACGACCCGGCGACGACGGTGTCGCATTCTTCTCGTGTGTGGGTCGCGGTTCATGCGCGCAAATCGCTCTTGATGAGGTTCCGACTTGTCGGGGGCCTGGCGCTCGTCGCTGCTCTGTCGATGGCCCCGACCGCACCCCGCGCCCAGACTCCGCCGCTCGGCTTCGCCGGCCTCACGCTCAGCCGCGCCGTCGACCAGCATCTCGGTACAATTCGCGACCGGTCGAACGACTTGGCAGCGGCCACGGCGACCCTGCCCGCAGCGACTCTTAGGGCGGCCGCGGCGCTCGTCGCCGACGAGACAGCGTCGCCGGCTGGTCTGGTTGCGCGGCTGTTCCTGCTCTGGCTCGGCGGTTGGCTTGCTGAGCGCCTATTCTGGCGCTGGTCTACACCGTGGATGCAGCGGATCGTGGACAGCCCTCTCGCCACGGCACGCCAGAGGCTGGTGGCTCAGGCCCAACGCCTCTTGTTCGCCCAGAGTCTCGTCCTGTGCTTCGCGGCCGGCGCTTGCCTCGCCTACCTCGTCGCAGCCCCTCCGGGTTTGGCAGGCGTCATGGCTCTCGACGCGCTCCTAGCCATCGTCGCCGTGCGCAGCGCACGCGCATTCGGCCGTTTCTTGTTCGCACCCGGCGGTCCGCGACTGCGTCTTGTGGCTCTGCCGACGAACGCGGCGTGGCGCGCGCAGCATGGGGTCACGGTTCTGGCCCTCACCGCAGCGACGGGACTCCTCTGGTCGGCCCTGCTGCGCCTGGGCGGTTCGGGACCGGCCTACGCCGACGCGGTCACCAGCCTGACGCTTTTGCTCTGTGCGCTGTTGGTCCCAGCTGTGGTCGGCGCCGTCGTCGTGTCACTGCGAGGGACCGGGCGACAGTCGCCACGTCCGGTCGCCGTCGCCCTCGGATTTGTTCCGGCCGCCTCATGGCTGCTGGCCCAGGCCGGCCTCCCCGGTGCCGCCTGGGCCGTACTGGTGCTGGGCCTTGCGCCGGCCCTGTCGCTGGCCTTGGGTGACGCGGCACGGACGGTCGCCTTCGGGCCGAACCGTGCCGGTACACTGACGCGCGAGGAGCGCATCGTCGCGCGTGTCGCTCGTAACGTCGCCCTGATCGCGGCCTTACTGCTCCTTGTCGAGGGCCTCCCCGGATCCGACCGGGGGCTGGATCTGCCGATGACCACCGAAGCTGTATCCGCGCTGTTGATCCTACTCGGAACCGACTTGGCTTGGCAGGTTGTCCGCAGCCTGATCGATCGCGGCCTCGCCCATGTGGGAGGCGACCAGCGCGCGGACCGCCTCGCGACCGTGCTGCCCGCTGTGCGCACGGTGGTGTTCGTCGCGCTCTTGGTAACGGCGGCCCTGAGCATAGCATCTGCCTTCGGCCTGCAGATCGGTCCACTTCTCGCGGGCGCGGGCGTGGTCGGCCTCACGATCGGCTTCGGAGCACAGGCGCTCGTCCGGGACATCATCGCGGGCTTCTTCCTGCTGTTCGACGACGCCTTCCGGGTGGGCGAGACCATCGAGAGCGGCAATCTGCAGGGCCAAGTGGAGGCGTTCTCGTTGCGCTCTGTCCGTTTGCGCGACGACAACGGGCACATGCACACGGTCGCGTTCGGCGAGTTGAAGGCGGTGACAAATTTTTCGCGCGACTGGGCGGGTCTGGAGGTTCCAATCTTCGTGCCTCACGGGGTGGCTTACGAAGCTACCGCACGCGTCATAGAGGCGGCCGTCGCCGAGATAGAGGCAGACGAGACGCTGAAGGCCCTGCTGATTTCGTCACCGCGCTTCCTAGGTGCGACAGCCATGTCGGAGTCGTCTGTTCGGTTTGCGGTCTTGGTTCGTACATTGCCCGGCAGCCAAGCCAGGATCAGATCGGAGTTGCTGCGCCGCATCCTGTCGAACGCTGCCACCTCCAGCATCCTGTTGGGCACGAGCCCATCCATTGCTTGATCACGCCGGCGCCGTCACGCGTGATGAGCAGCTGCTGAACACGCGCCTGAGAATGCGTGAGACCCTTAGCGGAAAGAGCATCCGCTTC
Source organism: Methylobacterium sp. P1-11 (assembly GCF_008329595.1). Taxonomy (NCBI): domain Bacteria; kingdom Pseudomonadati; phylum Pseudomonadota; class Alphaproteobacteria; order Hyphomicrobiales; family Methylobacteriaceae; genus Methylobacterium; species Methylobacterium sp. P1-11. The sequence continues at coordinate 57,471 of NZ_NPKS01000021.1, read as the reverse complement.
CTCGCATTCCACTTCCCGAAGCGGACGGGCTGCTTTCGGCGACTTCCAGACCTCCGGTTGGAGCGAACGGAGTGGCCGCTCTTCACCCAATAACTGCGCGTGACGCGGAATATGTTGGAGAACTCGCCGACGGGTGTCTCGCGGCGGCCGATCATCGGCCGAGCAGAAGGACGCTCGACCCAGACGAGGCTGCTTAAGGGCTCCCTGTGGGGGCGTCCTCGTCACGACGGCCTGCGAAGGCTTGGCGGTATCCGGCAGGACTGACGCCGACCGTGCGGCGGAAGCGGGCGCGGAAACTCGCCGGCGCCTCGAAGCCCGTGGCGGCGGCGATGGCCGCCACGCTCTGGCGCGTCGTCTCCAGAAGCTCCTGGGCTCTTCGCACGCGCGCATCGAGCAGCCACTGAATCGGACTCGTGCCCGTCTGCTCCCGGAAGCGGCGGTTGAAGGTCCGGACGCTCATGCCCGACCGCTGCGCGATCTCGGCCACGGTCACGTCAGAGGCTAGGTTCTCGGCCATCCAATCGAGCAGGGGCGCCAGGCTCGTACCCGGACAGGGCCGGTCCTGGCGGATAAATTGCGCCTGGCCGCCTGCGCGGTCGAGCGGCGCGACGGCCAAGCGCGCCGCGTCCGCCGCGACGGCCTGGCCGTGGTCGCAGCGCACCATGTGCAGGCATAGGTCGAGCCCCGCCGATGCGCCGGCCGAGGTCAGCACGGAACCTTCGTCGACGAAGAGGACGTTGGCATCGACGGTGATTTGCGGATAGCGCGCCGCGAGCAGTTGTGCGGCCCGCCAGTGTGTCGTGGCACGCCGGCCATCGAGCAGGCCGGCGGCGGCCAGGACGAAGGCTCCCGTACAGATCGAGGCCACACGTGCGCCCCGCGCCGCCGCGGCTCGAACGACCTCGATTGCCGCGTCCGGTACCGGCAGGCTCGGATCCTCGACGCCGGCTACGATCACGGTGTCGGCGTCAGCGGTGTCGGCCAGCGTCCAGGGCGCCCGGATCGTGAAAGCCGAGGATCGAACCTCAGGCCCCTCACCGCAGACCCGCACGCGGTAGCCGTCCGGCAGGGACAAACGGCCGAACGTCTCGCATGGAATGGTGAGGTCGAAGGCGATGACGCCATGGAGCGCGAGAACCGCGACAGCGTGCATGGCGAGAAACCATCTTAAGCGCGTCTACGGCCAATGCACCGCTGCCGTATCCTTGGCAAGTCGCCCGATGTGCCTTGGCCGGAAAGCAGCGGAGATTGTCCGTCCAGCCACTCCTGCCTCGGTCCGGCGGTGGGCTACGAAGGCCGAGGCATCATGCGCCCGGAGGCATCCTTCATGTTCCGATCCTCCACCCGAATTACCGCCGGCCCGATGGACGTCGAGTCGGCACCGACTTCATCGACGCGGGCCGGCCTCGAACTCCGTCAACTCCGGAGGCTTGAGATTGCCTCGGCGCTGGAAGGGATGACGCTTCTGTTGCTCGTGTGCCTCGCGGTTCCGCTCAAGCATCTCGCCGGCCTGCCGACGATGGTTCGCTGGATGGGCCCGATCCACGGTGTAGCCTTCGCGTTCTATGCGTGGACCGTGGTCGAGACCGTGGCTGGCGGGGGATGGAGCGGACGGGACATGTCACGGCTCGCGCTGGCCGCGCTCGTTCCCTTCGGCGGCTTCGCCAGCCTGGGCTGGCTCCGCCGGCGTGCCGCCGCGCTTCGGCAGACCGGCGCATGAGCGTGCCGGACGGTTACGGCCTTCTGAAAGGTGCACACGTCGCGGCTGCCATGACCTTCGTCGGAGGCTTGCTTGCCACCGCAGTGCTCCTGCCCGCGTCGCGCCGCCTGCCGTTGGCGGCGAGGCCGGTGTCGCATTTGGCTTTGCGCTGGTCACGAAGGGTGACGGCTCCCGCTATGTTGCTGGTCTGGACCTTCGGGCTGGTCCTGGCACTGGAAGGCCGCTGGTTTTCCGACCTATGGCTGCAGATGAAGCTTGCCTTTGTCGTGCTCCTGTCGGCGCTGCACGGGGTGCAGTCGGGTGCCTTGAGGCGGTGGGCCGGGGGGCAGCAGCCTGCTCCTATGGCTGCGACAGCCGGAGCCGCCCCGCTCATCCTCGCTTGCGTGACCGTCGTCGCGTTCCTGGCGGTCACGAAACTCACCTGACCGTCGCCTGCCGCTTGTCCCGGTCCGGCCCTGCTCAGGAGCGTCCAAGCGGGACGGGCGGTTTGCAACTCGGCCGTTCGGAGCCTGCATCCGCCGACATCTCAAATCCGTCTCTCGCTTGCGCTGGCTTTTGGATACACTGTATCCAATCTGGGTTGAGGGAGGAAGATATGCTGGATAGCGCGAGGGTGGCCGACCAGTTACGTCGAGAGATCATGTCCGGTGCATGGCCCAGCGGCGCGCCGCTGCGTCAGGAACACTTGGCTCGAAGCCTTGGAGTCAGCCGCATCCCCGTCCGCGATGCTTTGACGATCCTGCAGGCGGAGGGGCTTGTGGAGATGGTGCCGCACAAGGGGGCTGTCGTCGCGCCGCTATCCCTGACAGCGGTCGAGGAAGCCTTTGCAATGCGGATTGCTCTGGAACCCGTCGCGCTCCGCAGCGCCTTCGATCGGTTGTCGCAGAGCGACTTTGGTGCAGCCGAGGATGCGCTTGAAGAGGAGCAGCGTGCGAGCACTGACTATGATTGGGCCCAGACTAACTGGAGCTTTCATCACAGCTTCTACCGGGCGACGCCCTACCCCTTCCTGCTGTCGACACTCAAGGCGCTGAACCAGACAGCAAGTCGGTACCTCATCATGGGCCGGTCCACGCGGCTGCGCTCGCATGCTTCGGCGGACGAACATCGCGCCCTGCTGGCAGCTTGCCGCGCAGGTCATCTGGCGGAGGCGATCGGGATCCTGGATGCGCACCTACACGCCGCATCGGAAACACTGATAAGCCACCTGCGCTCGACAGCCATCGACAAGAGGAGCCTCGCATGACTGTCCTGAGCCGCATCGTTGGCTTCGCCGACGAGATGGTGCAATGGCGCCGTCATCTGCATGCTCATCCCGAACTCTCCTACCGGGAGACGGATACCTCGCGCTTTGTGGCGGATAAGCTTCGCGCCTTCGGCATCGAGGTCGACACCGGTCTGGCGGGGACCGGTGTGGTTGGCACCTTGAGAGGCGCGCGCACCGGATCTGGAAGGACTGCCTTGCGAGCGGACATGGACGCGTTGGCGATCCAAGAAGAGACCAACTTGCCCTATGCTTCGCGTAGGCCCGGCGTGATGCACGCCTGCGGCCATGACGGCCACACGGCCATCCTGCTCGGTGCCGCGCGCTACCTGGCCGAAACCAGAGACTTCGCCGGAACGGTGCACTTCGTTTTCCAACCGGCGGAGGAGATGGGTGGTGAGGACGGTGGTGCAGCGCGCATGATGCGCGATGGACTGTTCGAGCGATTCCCAGCCGACCGCGTTTTTGGCCTGCACAATTGGCCGGGGATGCCGGTGGGTCGGATGGCCATCAAAGCCGGACCGATGATGGCCTCGGGCGACAGCTTCCTCATCCGCATCATTGGTCGCGGCGGACATGCAGCGCAGCCGCAGAAGACCATCGACCCGGTTCATATTGCGGCGCACGTCCTGCTTGCGCTCCAGGGCATTACGAGCCGGAGCACCGACCCCTTGGACGCCGTGGTGGTGAGTTGCACCCAGGTCCATGGCGGGGATGCCTACAACGTCATCCCGAATGTCGTGGAGATCCGCGGCACTGTGCGCGTCTTTGAACCGACTGTCCGCGAGCGCGTCGAGGCCCGCGTGCGGAGCGTCGCCACGGGGATTTGCACCTCCTTCGAGGCAGGTTGTCAAATCGAGTACAGCCGGGATTACCCCACGCTGGTCAACGAGCCTGGCGCGTGCGCGCAGGCGGCGGCAGCTGCCGTCGCGGTGTTCGGTGAAGAACACGTGAACCACGATCCACCGCAAACCATGATCGTGGAGGACTTCGCGTTCATGCTGCATGACCGCCCCGGCTGCTACGCCTGGATCGGCAATGGTGGCGATGAAGGAGGGCGGCGCCTGCACAGCTCGCGCTACGACTTCAACGACGATGCACTCGTGTATGGCGCCAGCTACTTCGCCAGGATCATCGAGGGCGAAGCCACCTGCTTTTGACAAGCAGCGGGATGTAGCTCTGGGTCCGGTATGGGGCCAATACGAAGCGGCTGTTATGGAGCAGAAGGGCAAAGTCCGGTTATCAGCTTATCCCGACTTTGGTCGGCAGCGGCTCCTACGTACGCATCGGGGCACTTTGAGGCGACCAACCCGGCCATGTCAGATGTCCGCTTCATCGCATTAAACCCCGGAAGCAGACGAGCGGCTTACAGGCAGAATCGGCCGCCGCGTAGGCACCGCGTGAGCGTCTCAGATGGGTGGATTTCCGCCGGTCCGCTCTGAGGCGGCAAAGCAAGGAAGCGGACGTCGTCTCCTGCGCCCATCGCGATGTTCTGCGCAGGCCGGGCACGTTGGCTTTCTAACCACTTAGTGAAATGGAGACCTTCCAGCTTAGCTGGCAGTCTCAGGCGCTCAGCTTCCGTAAGCGGATGTGGTGAAGCGGACAGCATGATTGAAGCCGTGCTCCTGGAGAACACGGCTTCGTTGGGCGTTACGCCGCCCGCACGGTAGCTAGGAAGCGCGCGACCTCAGCACTGAGGTGCTCTGATTGGCGCGACAGCTCCGAGGCCGCGCCGAGGACTTGGCTCGCCGCCGCGCCCGTCTCCTCGGCAGCACCGGCAACGCCCGCGATGTTGCTCGTCACTTCGCCGGTGCCCTGCGCCGCCTGGGAGACATTTCTGACGATCTCCTGAGTGGCCGCACCCTGTTCCTCGACCGCAGCTGCGATCGAAGTCGCAACGCCGCTGATCTCGCGGATCCGCTCGGTAATCCCGGCAATCGACGTGACCGCTTGACCGGTCGAGGCCTGGATCTGAGCGATCTGACCCGAGATCTCACCCGTCGCCTTGGCAGTCTGCTCAGCTAGCGCCTTCACCTCAGAGGCCACGACTGCAAAGCCGCGCCCCGCCGCGCCGGCGCGTGCCGCCTCGATCGTCGCGTTCAGAGCTAGAAGGTTCGTCTGCCCAGCAATCGAAGAGATCATCGTAACGACGTCACCGATGCGCGAGACCGCGGCGCTCAGCTCCTGAACGAGTCCGCCGGTCTGACCGGCCTCAGTAACAGCGGTTTTGGCGAGATCCGCCGAGCCGGCCACCTGCCGACCGATCTCCTGAACGGACGAACCGAGTTCCTCGGCGGCTGCGGCGACCGTGTTGACGTTGGAGGCGGCCTCCTCGGCGGCAGCGGCCACCGTGGTCGACTGGCTGGCGGTCTCGGTGGCCGTGGCGGTCATAGTCTGAGCGGTGGCCTGCAGCTCGGTCGCCGAGGACGAGACCATGCCGATGATGCCGCCGACAGCGGCCTCGAAGCCGTCAGCCATCTGCCGCATGCCGGCCTTGCGCTGCTCCTCTGCGGCCAAACGGGCCTGGGCAGTCTCTGCTTCGAGCTGCCGAGTGCGGATCAGGTTGTCCTTGAACACCTGCACGGCGGCCGCCATCGCGCCGAGTTCGTCGCGTCGGTCTGCTCCGGGAACCGTGATCGTGGTATCGCCGGCCGCGAGCGCGCCCATCGTGGCCGTCATGCGGGTGATCGGGTGCGAGACGCGCAGAAGGCTGAACAGCATCGCTCCGAGCGCAAGGATAAGCGCGATAACCATAGCGACGTAGGTCACGCGCGATGTGTCTTCGACGTTGGACACGGTCGTGTCCGCCTCGTCTTGAGCACCCTTTCGATTGAGGGTCACAGCTTGTGTGATGATCTGAGACAGGCCTGAGTAGAGCTTCACGATCTCAGGCTGCGTGATCTCGGTCAGCGCCTCCGGCTGGCGGCCTGCATCCATCAGCTCGACCGCACGCTTGCCGATGGCTCCGAACTGGGTCCAGTCTTGCACGAAGCGCTCGTAGAGCGCGCGCTCCTCTGCCGATGAAATGAGTGCCTCATAGCGTTTGCGGGCCTGTTCAGTGGCCTCGATCCCAGACAGGTATTGCTTACGATGCTCGGCCAATTGTTGAGTGTCACGCGTCGCGGCGACGAGCCGGTACTGGCGAACGCGAGCTTTATCGACGGCTGAGTTCAACTCGCCGAGGGTCTGAACCGAGGGCAGCCAGTTGCCTGCGACCTCCATCGCGCTGTGCCGGATCGCGCTAAGCTTAATCAGCGTGAGGGCACTTTCGCCGGCTGTGATGACGGCCAGCAAAGCAAAAAGCCCGGCAAGCGCGGCCTTGATTGAGATACGCATCGTTGGTCCGGCGGATAGTGGAATGCTACGAGGTGCCCGATCGCATACCATCCATCTGGGGTTACCACCTGCCTAAGGGGCTACGATTATCGCGCAACTGTGAATTGTGTTTACAGCAAAAGGGGTCAGCTCAGCTTAGGAGCCGGAGGTAGTGCCATATTGTAGATCATAGTTGCTCGCCCTCGAAGAAGCACAGGAGCACGCTCGGCGTGCATGAAACCCCGCACGCCCCCCGAGCTGGCTATGTGTGGCGGCCGATGAATGGCAGCTTTCGAGAAGCCTATAGCGTGTCCATGATGTCCGACCTGGGTCGCTACCGGAATGGCTGCTCGGGGTGGTTTCCTGCCCGTCCGCTTCCGGTTTGTGGAGGCATTGAAGCGGGCGCAGCCCTACCGGCAACTCGTGGCCCTTGCATGATACTCGGGCAGCCTACGTCCTCTTGGTCTGGCGACTGAGGACAACTGAGTTCGACCGGACGCTGATAAGCTGCAGAGTGGTCCTCAAGCCGAGGTCTTGGTGAGGTCTTCTTGCCGCTCAGCGACCCCTTGCATGTTCGCGCCGATAGGGCACTGCCAGACGCCACTTGTGTGAGGAAGCCATCTTGGCGAATGAACTTGACAGGTCGCGTGACGCGCCCCTGGATCGGGCCCTGGCCATCCTGACTTTCGTGGCTGAGCAGAGGAAGGCGCTCTCGGCCGCCGAGATTGCCTCGGCGCTCGCGCTACCGCTCCCCACCGCGCATCGCCTCATCGGCAATCTCGAGGACCGTGGCCTCGTCCAGAAGGCGCTGGGCACGAAGCGCTACGTCGTCGGCAGCACACTGGTCACCCTCTCGGCCAAGACCATCGGGGCGGCCTTCCGCACGGTGCGGCGGCACGCCGTCCTTACCGCTGTGGCTGACAGGATCGGCGAGCAGTGCGAGATCGGCATCGTCCGCGACAACGCAGTGGCCTATGTCGACAGCGTGCAAACCAAGCAACAGCAAGGATTGCAGTTCAACCCGGGGTCGGCCGCCCCGCTCCACTGCACCTCGACGGGCAAGATCTACATGAGCCGCCTGCCCACAAAGGTCCGGCAGCGGCTGGCCCACTCGCTTCCCCTCGTCCAGTACACCCCTACGACGATTGCCGATCCGGAGACGCTGCTCGTCCAGCTCGAAGTGATACGGCGCAGGGGTTGGGCAAAGACCAACCAGGAATTTGTCCGCGGTGTGGTCGGCTGCGCCGTGCCCATCGTCTCGCCTAAGGGCGATCTGATCGCCTGCCTGGGCGTGTCGGTACCCTCGGCACGCGTCGGCTTCGAGGACCTCGACGCCTTTATCAACCCTCTGCAAGAGGCGGCCGCTCTCCTGTCCAACACCATCCTGCAGGACAACGACGATTTTGATAATTCTCAATTTTCGGAATGAAAACTACCGCCTGATGATGATCTAGCTCGACGTGAAGCGGACGTAGTGTATTTTCTGATCACGGCACTGACATGCTCAGTTTTTGAGCGCTGGCTGGCGGATCTTGTAGCACTGCCGTCATTCAAGACTTGAGATGGGTCGAAGGCTCGCCGGAACTCCCGGCGCAACGCCTCGTCGCGTCTGCGCAACCGGAGGGGATCATGACCGAGCACTACGACGTCGCCGCCGTTCGACAGGCGTTTCCGGCCGCTGAGCACGTGGTCTACCTCGACAGCGGCTTCCAGACACCGCTGTCCCGCCCCGTGAAAGAGGCGTACGAGCGGTTCCTGCAAGAAGGGTTCGAGACCGCCGGTCCCAAGCAGATCTGGCTCAGCCGCCTCGAAGAGACCCGCGCCAAGGTCGCGGCCCTCCTCGGCGCGCAGGCGCACGAGATCGCGTTCACCAAGAACACCTCGGAGAGCATGAACATCGCCGCCAACGCGCTGCCGCTGAAGGCCGGCGACAAGGTTCTGATGATCCACGGCGATCACCCGAACAACGCCTACGCCTTCCTCAACTTGAAGAAGAAGGGCGTCGAGGTTGTGTTCATCCCGATGACCGAGGTGGTGAACGCGGACAGCTTCCGCTCTCACATAGACGAGAAGACGCGGGCGATCTCCATGTCGCACGTGACTTTCCACGCCGGCCATCGTTTCGATGTCGAGAGCGTCGGCGCGCTCTGTGACCAGCACGGTCTCTACTTTGTCGTGGACGTGATGCAGGGCATCGGCGTGACGCCCATCGACGCGAAAGCCATGAAGGCCACCTTTATCGGCTCGGGCACGCACAAGGGCCTGCTCGTGCCCCAAGGACTGGGCCTGCTCTACTGGGACGCCTCCAAGATCGAGCTTGAGCCGGCCTACCTCGCCGCCGCCAGCCTCGCCGAGCCGCCGAGCGATTTCATTGCTAGGGCAGACAACATGGCCCTTCCCTCCACGGCGGCCCGGTTCGAACTCGGCAACTACAACCTCCCGGCCATCCAGGGATTGGGCGCCGCCATCGACCTCATCAACACGCTCGGCATCGAGAACATCGAGGGCCACTGCTTTGACCTCGGCGACTACCTCATCGAGCGCCTCGAAGAACTCGATATCGCCTTGGTCGGTCCACGCGACCGTCAGCATCGCGCGCCGCATATCTACGTCATCGCCCTGCCTGCGGCCGAGTGGCTGGACTACTTCACGCAGAACGGCATCCGCGTCTCGCCCGAGCGCGACGGCATCCGCGTGTCGCTCGGGATGTTCAACACCACGGCGGACATCGACCGGCTGATCGAGGCGATCCGTGCCCGCAACGTGCCCTCGACGCAGGCCCGCACGGTCGTGCTGTCCAAGCTCGGATAGGCCGATGCGCCTCTCCAATCCTGATCGTTGCCGGCAAGTGGGAGAACGTGCTCGGCGCTCCGGTCGAGGACAATGACGAATTCCTGTCCTCGGTCGGCAGCATGACGCCGACCGGCCCGTCCGGCGCGGCCCAGGGCGCTTCAGCCTAGCCGATCAAACCGATCACGCGACGCGTGCCGCGTGCTCAGGCTCCGCGAGACCCACCCGAGGTCCGCATCCAATCAGAGGAGATGATCGATGTTTCAGGGCAAAGACTTCGTACGGCTGTCTTGCGCGTTCGCACTCGGTCTCGCCGCCACCGGGGCATCGGCCGATAGCCCGACGCTGGCCAAGATCAAGCGAACCGGCAGCGTGGCGCTCGGCTACAGGGAGTCCTCGATCCCGTTCTCCTACCTCGACAACAGCCAGAAGCCCGTCGGCTTCTCGCTCGATCTGTGCGCCCAGGTCGTCGATCGGATCAAGGCCGACCTCAAGCTCGACAAGCTCGCAGTCAAGCTTCAGCCGGTCGACTCGTCCAACAGGATCCCGCTCATCCAGAACGGGACCATCGACATGGAGTGCGGGGCGACGTCGAGCAGCCCGGCCCGGCTCAAGCAGGTGTCTTTCACCGTCGCGATTTTCGTCTCCTCGGCGCGGTGGCTGACCAAGGTCTCCTCCGGCATCCACGACGTGAAGGGGCTCGACGGCAAGACCGTGGTCGTCACGCAGGGCTCGAACGCCACCGGCTTCGCGTTCGGCATCAAGGCCAAGGGCGGCACGTTCAACATCGTCCAGGGCAAGGACCACGCCGAGTCCATGCTGACGCTACAGAGCGGGCGCGCCGTCGCGTTCATGGAGGACGACATCCTACTCGCCAGCTTGAAGGCCCGCACACCCGATCCCGCCGCGTACACCTTCCTGCCCGAGACCTACACGCTGGTGCCCTACGGTCTGATGCTGCCGAAGGACGACGTCGAGTTCAAGGCGCTCGCGGACGACGTCCTGAAGGGCATGATGACCTCCGGCGCCTTCACGAAGCTCTACGCCAAGTGGTTCGAGAGCCCGATCCCACCTCACGACGAGAACCTGAACTTCCCGATGTCCGAGGCTCTGAAGGAGCGCGTCGCGCATCCGAGCGACTCGGTCGATTTTTGACCAGCTGGACGGGCGGCTCGCTCAAGTTGAGAGGCCGCCCATGGCCGAAGCATTGAAGCCTGCTCACCGGCCCGAGGCAGATTTGTCTGCTCTCGGGGAGCGCTCATGACTGTGCAGAAGGGCTGCTGCGGGTCCGAAGCGGCATGGCTGCAATGGGTGGAGGCTGTGTGAGAACGCGGTTTGGTGTGGTGGCCGCGGAGCGGTGATGGCGCGCGCGGTGCCGCGTGCTCTCACGCCGGCAGGGCGGTGAGGAGCGGTCCGGTTCCGAGGAGCGCCATGATCCGCTTCCGATTGTAGGCCGGGACCTGCAAGCTCATCTCGGTGGCCACGTTCCGCAACCGCCGCATCCGGAAGTGGGTCGCTCCCATCCAGTCCTTGAGCGTCCCGAACACGTGCTCGACCGTCTGGCGGCGTGTGCGCATCGCGTGGGGATCCTTGTCGAGCCGGCGCTGCACGGCTTCCAGAACCGCCTCGTGCTCCCAACGCGTCACCCGCCGCTCCTGGGCCGGCGTGCCGCGTGCCTCGATCGTGCAGTCGCGGCAGGCCGTCGTCCAGTCGCGGCGCAGCGTCAGGCCGCCCTCCACATTCGTGTAGCGGTAGGAGAGCCGCTCGCCGGCTGGACACCGGTAGGCATCCGCCTCCGGCTCGTAGACGAAGTCCTGCTTGCCGAAGCGCCCCTCCGCCTTGGCGCCCGAGGTCAGCGGCCTGGGCAGCGTCACCGCGATGCCGACCTGCGCGCAGGCCAGGATCTCCTCGCCCGAGAAGTAGCCGCGGTCCGCCAGCACGCTGAGCGCTTCATGCCCGGTTGCCGCCTGCCCCTGGCGGCTCATGTGCGCCAGCTGGGTGCGGTCGTGCCCGGTGGTCGTCACCGCGTGCGCGACGATCAGATGACGCCCGGTGTCGACGACCGCCTGCACGTTGTAGCCAACCATCCCTGTGCCCTTCGCGCGATGCTCGCCTCGACCTGCTCGATGCGGCGCCGGACCGCCGCCGGGGTGAAGTTGCGGTCGCGCGTTCACCGCTTTGAAGCGGCTGCCGTCGAGCGCCACGATGCCACCGGCCAGGAGGCCGAGTTGACGGCACAGCACCACGAACTGGGGGCAGGCGGCCTGGATCGCAGGTCCGTTGTCGCGCCGGAAGTCGGCGATGGTCTTGAAGTCGGGGGCGAGGCGGCCGGTCAGCCACATCAGCTCGACGTTGCGGCCGGCTTCACGCTCCAGGCGGCGGCTGGAAAGGCCAACGGCGGCATGAGCGGCTGGCATGGGTCGCAAGCTGCGCGTCCGCTTTTCCGACAGGCCTGCTCCGAAGCGGACAGGCCGCTTACGGTCAGCCCCCCGCGCTGACTTGCCTGAATTTTCCAGGGCCGGACATTCGGCTTCGCGCCCATTCCAGTCATTCAGCCGAATGCGACGCCGCCGCAGAAGCAGACGTCACAGAATGGAGAATCAACTTGGGGCACTGGTAGATTTTATGACGGCGACAATGACCGCGATCTCGGCCGCGCTCAGCCGATCCCGAAGCCTCGGATGAGCAGGACCGCGATGGCCAGGAGCACGAGTAGCGAGGCGGTGACCGCCAGCGTCACCCGGCCGCCGACCTGCGCCAGCACGCGGACATCGACGCCCAGGCCCAGCGCGGCCATTGATACGATCGTGAGGAAGCCCGCGATCCGGGCCAGCGGCCCGACCGCGCTGTCCGGGATCAGTCCCAGTGAGCGCAGGGTCGCGAGCGCGAGGAAGCCCAGGATGAACCACGGCACCAGCTTGAAGAAGCCGAGCCGACCCGGCGCAGCATTGCCCGCGGCTCCCTCCGCGGGGAGGCGCGGGGCGATCAGCGAGAGCGCAAGCACCACGGGCCCGAGCAGCAGCACGCGCACGAGCTTGACGAGCGTGCCGACCTGCGTGGCGAGCGCGCTCACCGGCACGGTGGCGGCCAGCACCTGCGGCACCGCGTAGACCGTCATCCCCGCCAGCACCCCGTACTGGTGCTCGCTGAAGCCCGCCAGCGGCACGAACAGCGGCAGGCCCAGCACCATCAGCACGCCCAACACCGCCGTGAACGCGATCGCGGCCGCCACGTCCCGGCTTTCGGCCCCGATCACCGGCGCCACCGCCGCGATCGCCGAGTTGCCGCAGATGGCGTTGCCGCAGGCAATCAGCAGCGCCATGCGCACCGGCAGGCCTAGCGCGCGGCAGAGGGCGCAGCTCGCCAGTATGGTCAGCGCAACCGCTCCGACGATGCCGGCCAGCAGCACCGGGCCCGAGGCGACGATCGCCCCGAGGCTCACCGAGGCGCCGAGCAGGGTGACGGCCACCTCCAGCACCTGCTTGGCTGAGAAGGCGATCCCGGCCTTGAACCGCGCCCCCGGCACCCAGGCGGTGCGCACGGCCGTCCCCAGCAGGATGGCCAGCACCAGGGCCTCGACATAGGGGTGGCCGGTGAGGCTCTCCTCGCCCGCCTGCAGCACCTGCGCCACCCCGGTGATGACACCGCACAGGAGCAGCCCCGGCAGCAGGCCGCCGGCCGCCCCGGCCCAGACGGATCCACGGGCACGCCCGGCGGGTGCAGCTCCCGCCGCGATGCGGTCGGCGCTTCTGGCGGTCATGAGGGGCCTCCCTGCCCGGCGCCGGCGCTCAGTAGGTCGCGCCGAGATAGGCCGCGATGGCCTCGGCCTGCTGCGCCTCGATCGGGGCGCGGTAGACCTTGACCATCTTGGCGACCTCTGCGTCCCAGAAGGCGGAGCCCTTCCGGGGTGGCTGCATGGCGATGTAGTCCGCCGAGTGGCAGGTCATGCAGTTCTCCTGTGCGGCCTGGAAGCCGGCCGCGTGGCTGGCTTCCAGGGGCGCCTTGAACTGCGCGGTCGGCTCCGGCAGCGGGTAGGTCTCGGGGGCGGCGAGCGCGGCCGTCCCGGCGAGCGCGAGGCAGAGGGCGGGCGGCGCGGTGAAGCGGGGCATGTCGATCTCCCTCAGGCCGCCCGCACGCGGGTCGTCTCGACGACGTTGCGCATGTAGCCGGCCGGGTTCCAGCGCGGCTCCATCGGCTGCGTGCCGCCGTCGTTGCCGGTCGCCCGGACGCGCAGGGCATGGGCGCCAGGTGCCAGATCGGCCTCGGCATTCCACGTGCGGAAGGCGTAGCGGCCGAGATCCTGGCCGAGCCGGGCCGGGCTCCAGGTCTGGCCGTCGTCGGTGGAGATCTCCACCGCCCTGATGCCGGATCCGCCATCGAACGCAATGCCGCGCAACGGCACGCGGCCGGCCTTCACCTGCGCGCCGTCCGCGAGGTTGGTCACGAAGGAGCGGACGTTGAACCGGCCGATCGGCACGGTCCTGTCGGGCGCCTTGCCGGGCTCGGTGCAGGCGCAAGGATTGTCGGGGATGCGGTAGGCGCTCTTCATCCAGAAGCCCTCGAAGGGCTTGTCGAGGACGGTGATGGCGTTGAGGTGCTTGACCCAGTAAGTGCCGTAGAAGCCGGGCACCACGATGCGCAGCGGGAAGCCGTTGAGCCAAGGCAAGTCCTGCCCGTTCATGCCCCAGGCCAGCATGACCTCGCCGCCGTTCGCGTGGTCGAGGGCGAGCGCCTTGGTGAAATCGGGCGTCTCGGGCAGGACCGGCCCGTCGAGGCCCCCGAACGAGACCTGCACGGCCCCGGCTTTCACGCCGGCCTTGTCGAGGACGCTCTTCAGCGGCACGCCGGTCCAGCGGGCGCAGCCCATGGCGCCGTTGGCGAGTTGCCCGCCGGCGATGCGCGGCGCGAAGAAGCCACGGGAATTGCCCGAGCACTGGTTGACCGCGACGATCTCGGTCTGCCCCGGCAGGGCCTTGAGGTCGGCCAGCGACAGCTCGAGGGGCCGCGCGACATGGCCCGTCACCGCGACGCGGAACGCCTGCGGGTCGATCGTGGTGGGGATGTCGGCGAGATGGTAGCGGACGAAGAAGGCATCGTTCGCCGTGATCGCGCCCTCGTCGAAGACCGCGAACGGTGTCTCCAGCTGCGGCGGCCGGGCGGTCATCTGCAGGAGCGGGCGCTTGCCCGGATAGGCCACGAGCGGTCGCTCGCCGTTGCCGAAGGGCAGCGTCAAGATTTTCTCGCCCGCCGCGGCGCGGAGCGGCGCGAGAGCCTGGCTGCCCGCGCCCGCGCCCGCGGCCAAAGCCGCCAGAAGACTGCGCCTGTCCATCATGGTTCGCATTCCTCCCGGTGGCGTGCCGTTCAGGGTTCGATGCCGGCACCGCCGGCGCTTCAGTGTCGGTCCGCGCTCAAGCCGGCGTGACAGCCGCCCCGCGTCGCGAGATGTGCACGTTGCGGTAGAGTGTCAGCGTGCCCACGATCGAGAACAGCGCCGCGCAGGCGAGCCAGAGTCCCGGCATGGCGCGGTTCCCTGTCGCGTGGATCAGATAGGTGCACACCGCCGGCGTGAATCCGCCGAAGATGGCTTGCGCGAGGCTGTAGGCCAGCGAGAAGCCGGTCGCGCGCACCTCGGCCGGCATGATCTCGGTCAGCGTGACGACCATGACACCCTGGTAGCCGCCGTACAGGAACGACATCCACATCAGGGCAGCCAGCAGCCGGCCGAAGGACGGGTCCGACACGAGCCAGGCCATTACCGGATAGGCCGTGAGGCCGATCAGCACCGAGAAGGTCATCAAGACCGGCAGACGCCCGACGCGGTCCGAGACGGCGCCCATGATGGGAACCCAGATGAAGTTCGCGACGCCGACGCAGACCGTGACCACGAAGCTGTCATGGACGCTCAGACCCAGCACCTGACGGGCATAGGTCGGCGTGTAGGCGGTGATCATGTAGAAGAAGACGCTCGTCAGCGTGACGAGCAGCACCGCCTTGAACACGATCGCCCAGTTCTGAAGGAGCGACCGGTAGATCTCGCCGAGCGTGGCGCGGCGATGCCGGGCCCGCTTCGCGAAATCTTCGCTCTCGTGCATCGAGCGCCGGATCCAGAACAGGACGGGGATGATCAGGCAGCCGATCAGGAACGGGATGCGCCATCCCCAGGCGAGCATCTGCTCCTCTGTCAGGAAGCCGCGCAGGGTCACGCCGATGATGGCTGCGAAGACCACTGCGACCTGCTGGCTAGCCGATTGCCAGCTCACGTAGAAGCCGCGGTTCCCGGGCGTTGCGATCTCCGACAGGTAGACCGAGACGCCACCCGATTCCGCGCCCGCCGAGAAACCCTGCAGCAGTCGGCCGATCAGGACGAGGATGGGGGCGGCGATACCGACCGACGCGTAGGTCGGCGTGAAGGTGATCAGCGCGACGCCCACCGACATGATGGCGAGGCTCATGACCAAGCCGGCCCGCCGGCCATGCCGGTCGATATAGGCGCCCAGCACGATGGCGCCGAGCGGGCGCATCAGGAAGCCGATCCCGAACGTGGCCAGCGACAGCATCAACGAGACGTACTCGTTGTCGCTGGGGAACACGGCCTTCGCCACTGCGGCGGCGTAGAAGCCGTAGACCATGAAGTCGAACATTTCGAGGAAGTTGCCGCTGACGACGCGGAAGACGTCTCCCTTGGTGGGCGGGCGTTGAGCCGAAGCGTCCATGGTTTCTCTCCCGTCGGCGGATCGGTCGAGTCCGAAGACGCCGGCCGCCACTGCGAGACGATGCTATTGTTCTACATTTTAGAACATCGTCTCATTTGGCGATAGGCTATGAAGGCCTTCGGTTGCAGTCAACCGCGAATCTGCGTCCACGCCAGCTGCGACAGGACAGGTAGCGTTCAGCGGGTCCGCGCTCCTGAGGGCAGCGGTCCCGCTCTTGACGCCTTGCAGCGCCTAGAGATAGGCTTTGATGGAACGCTGTTTCGAATGTTGGAACGATGGACAGCACGCTTCTCAAGGGACTGATGCTCTTGGAGCACTTGGCGGGCAGCGAGTCGCCCCGCGGCGTCAGCGAACTGGCGCGCGCGCTGAGCCTGACGAAGAGCAACGTCCACCGCACGCTCCAGACCCTGGTGGCTGCCGGATACGTGCGCGCCCTTCCCGGGGGCACCTACGCGTGCACCCTGAAGCTCTTCGAGCTCGCCAGTCCCGTGGTGGCGCGGATCGACGTCCGGCAGGTCGCCGAGCCCTTCATGCGGACACTGGCCGAGGAGACGCAGGAGACGATCCACCTCTCCCTGCTCGACCGGGCCGACGTCATCTACCTGCACAAGATCGAGAGCCCCCAGCCGGTCCGCGCCTATTCGTCGATCGGCGGCCGAGCGCCGGCCTACTGCGTGGCCTCCGGCAAGGCGCTTCTGGCCTACCAGGAAGAGGCGCTGGCCCATCTGCCGGAGACGCTCCAAGTCTACACGCCGCGCACGATCGCATCCCTGGACCTGCTGCGGCGGGATCTGGAGCAGGTCCGGATCCAGGGCTTCGCAATCAATCGCGGGGAGTGGCGGGAGGGCGTCTGCGGCCTCGCCGCGATCGTCCACGATGCGATGGGCCGGCCCGCGGCCGCGATCGGCATCTCCGGGCCGGCCGATCGCCTGAGTCCGACGGCTTTGCGCCGCTTCAGCGACGTGGTCGTCGATGCGGCGCGCGGCCTGTCGCGCGCCCTCGGCTACAACCCCATCACCGTCTCATCCCATCCCGCGCCGCGATACGCCCGAGGCCCCGTGCCCGGGCGTGCGACGGCGACGGTTGCCTGATCGAGGAGAAGCCCGTGCGACCGCTATCCGGTATCCGCGTGATCGAGTTCTGCAGCGTCGCGGCCGGGCCGTTCTGCGCCATGCTGCTTGCCGACATGGGGGCCGACGTCGTCAAGGTCGAGAACCCGGACGGCGGCGATTCGATGCGGGCCTGGCCGCCCCTCAACGAGGGCTTCAGCGAGAACTTCGCCTCGCTCAACCGCAACAAGCGCTCCGTGACGCTCGACCTGAAAGATCCGACCGACAAGGCGCGCGCCCTGGACCTGATCCGCTCCGCCGACGTGGTGCTGGAGAACAATCGCCCCGGCGTGATGAAGCGGCTCGGGCTCGACTACGCCAGCGTCAGCGCCGAACGGCCCGGCCTCGTCTATTGCTCGATCTCGGCCTTCGGCCAGGAGGGGCCGCGCTCGGCCGAGGCTGGGTTCGACCTGACGCTACAAGCGATGAGCGGCGTGATGAGCGTCACGGGCGAGCCCGGCGCCCCCCCGGTCAAGTGCGGCGTGCCGATCTCGGATTTCGGCACCGGCCTCTACGCGGCCTACGCGATCGCGGCGGCGCTGCTCCAGGTGCGGGCGGGCGGACCCGGCGTGCACATCGACGCTTCGATGTTCGGGGCATCGCTGGCGATGGGGGCGCTCCAGACCAGCGAGTATTTCGGCAGCGGCCGCGACCCGAAGCGCCTGGGCTCGGCCCATCCGCGCAACGCGCCCTATCAGGCCTTTCGCGCCAAGGATGGATACTTCGCCATGGCGGCGGGCAATAACGCCCTCTACCGCGCCGCCTGCGGGGCGATCGGGCGCGACGACCTCGCCGAGGATCCGCGCTTCGCCTCGACCGCCTTGCGGGCGCAGAACCAGGGCGATCTCCTGGCGATTCTGGAGCGCGATTTCGCCGACCTCACCTGCGCCGACCTGCTCGGCCGGTTCCGCGCCGCGGGCGTGCCCTGCGCGCCGATCAACGGCTACGCCGACGCCCTGGCCGACCCGCAGGTCGAGCATATGGGCTGGGTCCAGCCGCTGAGCCTCCCGTCCGGGGCCGAGACGCGCACCTTCGTGTCGCCGCTCAAATTCTCGGGCGCGGGCTTCCCGATCTACCGGGAACCACCGTCCCTCGGCCAGCACAACGCCGAATTGTTCAGCGAGGCCGCGCCGGCCCGCGCGCGCACGGCGTGAGGGGCGGCGCCATGGACGAGCTCCTGAAGGACCGCAGCGGCGACACGCTGACCCTGACGCTGAACCGCCCCGACAAGATGAACGCCCTGTCGGCCGCCCTGGTCGACGCGCTCCTCGACGCCGTCGCGGCGGCGGGCCACGACGGGACCCGGCTCCTCGTGCTCAAGGGCGCGGGGCGCAACTTCAGCGCCGGGTTCGACTTCGGCGGCTACGCGGATCAGTCGGAGGGGGACCTGCTGCTCCGGTTCGTGCGGATCGAGCAGCTCCTCCAGGCCCTGGCTCACGCGCCCTTCGACACGCTGGCCCTGGCGCACGGGCGCAACTTCGGCGCCGGGGTCGACGTGATCTGCGCCTGCGGCCGGCGCGTCGGCGACCCGGCCGCCACCTTCCGCATGCCCGGCCTGTCCTTCGGGCTGGTGCTCGGCACGCGGCGCTACGCCGAGCGGGTCGGCGGCTCCAAGGCCCGGCTCGTCCTGCAGGAGGGCCGGGCGTTCGATGCGCCCGAGGCCCTGGCCGACGGGTTCCTCACCGCCGTCGCGGCGGACGGGTCCTGGCCCGACGCCGTCGCGGTCGCGTCGGAGGCGGCGACGCGCCTGTCCCCCTGGGCCGGGGCGGCCCTCAACCGCGCCGCCGCCCGCGACACCCGCGCGGACGACCTCGCCGACCTCGTCGCCTCGGCCGCGCGCCCGGGGCTGAAGGACCGCATCCGCGCCTACCGTGCGGCCTGACACGTTTTTCGACCGGAGGACGCCCCGTGAGCGCCGGAACCCAGAAGATCATCCCCCTCGCAGATCTCGCCGCCCGGGTTCCGGACGGCAGCTCCCTGGCGCTCGGCGGCAGCTTCCTGCACCGCGGCCCCTTCGCGTTCGTGCGCGAGCTGATCCGCCAGGGGCGCCGCGACCTCGAAGTCGTGAAGCAGTCCCCCGGCTACGACATCGACATCCTGTGCCGCGCCGGCGCCCTGTCGCGGGCCAAGGCCGGGATCGTCGCCATGGAGGGCAATTTCGGTCTCGCGCCCTGGTACCGCCGTGCGATCGAATCCGGCCACGTCCGCCTGGAGGAGCATGCCTGCGCCAGCCTGACCGCCGGCCTGCGGGCGGCGGCCTTCGGGGTGCCGTTCATGCCCTGTGGCGGCATCCACGGCTCGGACCTGCCGGCGCTCAACGGCTGGAAGACGATTGAGGACCCCTACGGCAGCGGCGAGGCGGTCTACGCCATCCCGCGCATCCAGCCGGACTTCGCGGTGATCCAGGCCAACGAGGTCAGCGAGTCGGGGGATGTGCGCGTCTACGGGACCTCGCACTGGGACCGGATTATGAGCCGCTCGGCCAAGCGCGTGCTCGTGGTGGCCGAGCGCGTCGCGCCGGACGCCTCCTTCCGCGACCAGCCCGAACTGACGCTGGTGCCCCACTTCCTCATCGAGGCGGTGAGCATCGTGCCGAACGGGGCCTGGCCCGGATCGCTCTGGCCCGATTACGCGATCGATTACCCGGCCGTGGAGGCCTACATGGCCGACAAACCGGGCGTGCTCGACGCCCACCTCGCCGCCGGCCCCGAGGCGCGGGAGGCGGCCCATGTCTGAGCGGATCTCTGAAGCCGCGCCCGATGCGACCGGCGCCTGGTCGGGCTTCTCCTACATCGTCACCAATCTCGCCCGGTTCGTGCGGCCGAACGAGATCACCTTCAGCGGGGTGAACTCGGCCCTGCCGATGCTGGCCTGTCTGCTCGCCAAGCGGGCCTACCCGTTCGCCTTCACCTACATCAACGTCGCCGGCGGGGTCGATCCGATCCCCTCCGCGGTACCGATCTCCTCCTCGGACCCGGTACTCGCCGAGGGCTCCCGGTCGATCTTCGCCAACGAGGATTTCTACGATCTCTGCACCCGCGGCCTGATGGACCTGTGCTTCCTGGGCGCCGCCCAGGTCGATGGGCTGGGCCGCACCAACGTCTCCTGCATCGGCGACTGGCACGCCCCGCGGGTGCGGCTGCCGGGCGGCGGCGGCGGCGCCGTGATGCTGCCGACCGCCCGCCGGGCGGTCACGTGGCGGACCGAGCATTCCCGGCGCACGCTCGTCGAGACCCTCGACTTCGTCACCGCGGCCGGTGGCATGCACGGCGTGGTCACGCCGATCGCCGTCTTCACCAAGCACGAGGGCCGGCTCGTGCTGGCCTCCTGGCATCCGGAGGCGAGCCTCGACGAAGTCCGCGACCGCACCGGCTTCGCCTTCGCGGCGGACGGCGCCGCGCCGACGCCCCTGCCGACCCCGGACGAGCGGTCGGCGCTGGCAGCCCTCGATTCGGAAGGCCGCTTCGAATCCGATGCGGGCATCCGCCTGCGCTGAGGCCCAGGCGGACCAATGGGACAGGAAATCGCTGCCATGATCGCTGCCAGGCCGGACTCGATCAGCGCGCGGCTGCGCGCGGCCATCGCGCATCATGCCGAGGCGGGCCGCACGGCTCTCGCGGGCCGGGACTCCGTGTCGTACGCCGAACTCGGCGCGCGCATCGACGCCGCCGCCGGCGCGGTCCGGGACTGGGGGGTTGCCCGGGGCGACCGGGTCGGGCTGATCGCGCCCAAGGGCGCGGCGGCGATCACAGCCTATTTCGGCGCCCTGCAGGCCGGGGCCTGCGTCTGCTTCCTCGAGCCCGGGCTCGCGCCGGAGGTAGTGGCCGAGCAGGCCGCGCTCGTCGGCATGCGGCACCTGATCGTGGCCGAGGCATATGCCGGGCACGTCGCCGGTCCTGCCCTGGCCGAGCTGGATGTGCGGGCGCTGGATAGCCTCCGCGACGGCGCCGCCTTCGCGGCCGAGATCGGCCCGCGGGACGAGGCCATGCTGCTCTTCACCTCGGGGAGCACCGGCCGGCCGAAGGGCGTGCTGCTGCGCCACGAAGGGCTCATCTGCAACGCCGCCGGCGTGCTCAGCCACACCGGCACTGGGCCCGCGGACCGGCTCCTCCACGTCATGCCGCTCCACCATACGAACGGCGTCAACAACCAGCTGATCGTGCCCCTCCTGGCCGGGGCCGCGATCGTGCTGATGGAGCGCTTTCAGGCCGAGGCCGCCCTCGACCAGCTGCGGTCCGGCGGCATCACCTACATGACCGGCGTGCCGACGATCTACGCGCGGATGCTGCCCCTGCTGCGCCCGGGAGAGCGCTTCCCGGGCTTGCGCTTCCTGCGCTGCGGCTCGGCGCCGATCACCCCGACCCTACACCAGCAGATCGAAGACGCCTTCGGCGTGCCCCTTCTGGTCTCTTACGGCCTGTCGGAGGCGACCTGCACCTCGACCATGAATCCGCCGGGCCGGCGTCGGATCGGCACGATCGGCACCGTGCTGGAGGGCCAGACGGTGAACCTATTCGATCCGGTCACGGATCGCCCGGTCGAGGCCGGCCGGGAAGGGGAGATCCGCATCGCCGGCCCCGCCCTGATGGCCGGTTATCTCGGCAGCGCGGACCAGCCGATCGTGGACGGCTGGCTGCGCACGGGCGATCTCGGCCGCTTCGACGCCGACGGGTTTCTGTCCATCACCGGCCGCATCAAGGACGTGATCATCCGCGGCGGCGAGAACATCTCGCCCGCGCTGATCGAGCGGCAGCTCGCCGCCCATCCGGCCATCCGCGATTGCTGCGTGGTGGGTGCCCCCGACGGGGATCTCGGCGAGGTGCCGGTGGCCTTCGTGGTGCTGCGGGAGGGCGAGGGCCTCGACGAGCCGGGGCTCAAGGACTTCGTGCGGGGCTCGCTCGCCCGGATCTACGTGCCCGCGCAGATCCGACGCCTCGACGTTCTGCCGGTCAACGGAGTCGGCAAGACCGATCGCAAGGCGCTGCGCGGCCTGCTGGCCGCCCGTGATGCGCGAACCATCCGCCGGCCGGTCTGAGCCGAGTGGTCGGCTAGGCCTCCGCGGTTGGCGGCCTTTCCTGATCCGACGACGGCGCGGCGGACGCCTGGCAGGGTTTGAGCGTCGCGCCCGTCCGGCTGCCGGGCCGTCCCGGCAGGGCCGGCATGCGCAGGGCCGGGTTGTGGCCGAGCGCGCGCGAGAGGTTTTTGGCCGTGTCCACCACGACGGTGCTGAAACGGCGCAGCACGGCGAGTTTCAGGCGGTCGGCGGGACCCGAGATACTGATCGCGGCGACCGGTTTGCCCATCCCGTCCTGCACGATGGCGCCGAGCCCGCAGACCGAGTCCCGCCATTCGCCGCGGTTGATCGCGAAGCCCCGGGCCCGGACCTGCTCCAGTTCGCCGCGCAGCTGTGCCAGGGTGCCGATCGTGCGCGGCGTGAAGATCGGCAGCGGGTCATGGAAATGCCGCAGGGCTTCGTCCTCCTGATAGGCGAGCAGCGCCTTGCCGGAGGCCACGCAATGGGCCGGCGCGCGGCCGCCGATCGACGAATAGGCCCGGACCGGGTGCGGACTCTCGACCTTGTGCAGGTAGATCACCTCGGTCCGGTCCAGCAGCGAGAGGTGAATGGTTTCCTGGGTCGCCTCCGCCAGGTCATGCATGTACGGGTCGGCGACCTGCCGGACGTCGATCCGCGCGACCACGGGGCTCGCGAGCTCGAACAGCTTCAGGGTGCAGGCGTAGCCGCCGGGTTCGGCGCGGACGTAGCCCGCGGCCGCGAGGGTCTGGAGCGTACGGTGGACGTTGCTCTTCGTCAGGCCGAGCGTGCGCGCGAGGTCCGTCAGGCCCCGCGGCGCATCGCTCCGCGCGAGATGTTCGAGAACTGTCAGTCCCTTGAGGAGTGTGGTGTCCACCGTACCGCCAATCGCATGCCCGGCACTCACTTCGTGCCGGCGTGAGGCCCGTCAAGACCAGCGCTTGACGGGCGGGAGTTGGTCAATCGCGCGGCTGCGTCGCCACCATGGACGGGCGTTCCGCGAAGGCCGCATACCATGCGGCCGCGGCGGGATGGTCGCGGCGCCAGTCGAGCGCCGGATAGCGGAAATCCAGATAGCCCAGGGCGCAGGCGAGTGTGATCGTGGCGATGTCGACCCGGTCGCCGAACGCGGGCGCGGTCCTGTCGAGCACCGCGAGGACGTCGGTGACCTTGCTCATCTGCCCGTCGGCCCAGTCGCTCCAGCGCAGGGCCTCGGGCCGCACGGCGCCCTCGTAGCGCGCCAGGAGCGCCGCGTTGAGCAACCCGTCGCCCATGGCCGCCCCGGCGAGATTGCGCCAGCGCGTCTCGCCGGACCCGAACAGGGCGCCACCGCCCTGCGCGTCGAGGTACTCGCAGATCACGCGGCTGTCGAACAGGACGAGACCGCCGTCGGTGACCAGCGTCGGCACCTGCCCGAGGGGGTTCTCGGCGCGGATCGAGGCATCGCGCTTGACCGGATGCGCCGCGGCGGGCTGCCGCTCCAGCCGGTCGACCAGCCCGAGTTCATGGGCCGCGATCATCACTTTCCGCACGAAGGGCGACGATGGGGAGTAGAAAAGCTTCATTTGATGAACTCTGTTGCCTGACAAGATCACTGCATTGACCAGATATTCGGCACGACATCGCTGTTGTATCCCGAAACGAAGGGCTTATTTTTCCCCGTTTCCGCATCGTAGACATTGCGATGGACGCGACCGATGTTCGCTCCATAGACGTGTATGCTGATCGACGCGCGATCCTCGAAGGCGTTCGCCACCTGATGGATGTCGCCGTGCGTCGGCGAGACGACGTCGATCTGGCCCGGGTGGAGCATCTCCGTCCCGGCCTCCGTCAGCGTGTCCCCGATCCGCTCGAAGCGCCGGGACCGCTCCTCGCCCCGGAGCATGCCGACGAGGCCCCAGACCGTGTGATCGTGGATCGGGGTCTTCTGTCCCGGTCCCCAGACGAAGCTGACGATGGAGAACCGCTCGAGCGGATCGCAGTGCAGCAGGTACTGGCGATAGAACTGCGCGTGCGGAACGGTCGCGAAGTCCGGCAGCCAGTCATCCTGCGCAATCAATCGCCCGAGGATGTCCTGGCCACCCGCGATCATGGCCTCGGGATCCGCGATCGACCGGTCGGCCAGGCGGGTAAGGTCCTGAACGCAGTCCCTGAGGCGTCGGATGCTCATCGAAATCTCCTGTCGCTCGTGCAGGTAGGCCGGCCGCGGGGCCGGGAAGGTCGAAGATGGAAGGCTCACGAACCGGTGTAGGTCGGTGTCCGCTTCTCCCGGGCGGCGGCGAAGCCCTCCCGGAAATCCTGGCTGGCCGCCACGGCCTCGACCGAGCGCATCGCGAGGCTGACGCGCTCGATCGGCGAGCGCGGCACCGTCTCGGCCGACAGCTCCTTGAGCATGGCGAGGACGAGGGGCGCGTTGTCGGCGAGCCGACGCGCGTAGGCGCGGGCCGCGTCCATCACCTCCCCGGGCGGGACGATCTTGTTCACGAGGCCGACCTGATAGGCGCGCTCGACGGAGAATTCCTCGCCGAGCAGCATGATCTCCATGGCGACCTTATGGGGGATCCGTCCGGCGAGGCCGGCGATCAGCCCGCCCGCGAAGCCCAACTTCGGCTCGGGGTACATGAACCGCGTGCCCGAGCCGGCGACGCAGAGATCGCACATCTGGACCAGGGTCATCGCCCCGCCGATGCACCAGCCATTGACCGCCGCGATCACCGGCTTCGTCACCGGGATGTCGAGGCCGGGCAGGAAGCGCCGGTAGTTCGGGAACGCGTCGGAGGTCGTGTCCTTGCCGACCGAGAAGGCGCGTTCCCCCGCCCCGGTCAGGATGGCGACGCGGTCATCGCCCGCGCTGAAGCGGCGCCACGCCTCGGCGAGCGCCGTCTCGATGCCCGGGTTGATCGCGTTGAGCTTGTCCGGCCTGTTGAGGGTGATCGTGGCGATGCCGTCGGCGGACTCGTAGAGAAGATCGCTCATGGAAGCCTATCCTTGGCCAGACTCTGCAGCTGTGCCTTGAGGACCTTCCCGTTGGCCGCCAGCGGCAGCGCGGGAAGGACGATGAGGGTGGTCGGGTGCTTGTAGGGCGACAGCGCCGCCCGCAGGTGGTCGCCGAGATCGTCAGGGATGGCCGAGCCCGGACCGCTCAGTTCGAGGAAGGCGACGATCTCCTCGTTGCCCTCGACGGGACGGCCGATCACCGCGGATTGCGCGACCGCGGGGTGGCGGTTCAGCGCCGTCTCGACCTCCAGCGGGTAGACGTTGAACCCCGATCGGATGATCACGTCCTTGGTCCGGCCGACGATGAAGACCCGGCCGTCCGGCCCGATGCGCGCGAGATCCTGGGTGTTGAACCAGCCGTCCTCCGTCAGGCACCGGGCGGTCAGGTCGGGATCCCGGAAGTAGCCGGTGGTGACGTTGGGCCCGCGCACCCACAGCTCGCCGGTGCCGCCCGGCTCCGCCGCGCCCCCATCCACGGCGACGAGCTTCACCGCGACGCCCGGCAGGGGCGGCCCGACGGAATCGTCGGGCGTGCCGTCCTCGAAGCGGGTCCAGCAGATCGCGGCGGCCTCGGTCAGCCCGTAGCCGTTGTGGAGGGTGGTGCCGAAGAGATCCTCCACCTTGCGCTTGACCGTGAGGTCGATCGGGCAGCCCCCGGCGGCCGTGAAGCGCAAGCTGGCCGGAGCCCGCCAGCCGCGGGCCCGTCCGCGCTCGGCGAGCTTGGCGAACATCGCCGTCGCCCCCTGAAGCGCGGTGATCCGCAGGGCGTCGATCTCATCGAGGCATTGGTCCGCCGCGAACCGGGCCCGCAGGTGCAGCGCCCCGCCGTTTCGCAGGGTCCCGAGGAAGACCGAGGCGAGCCCCATGATATGGGTGATCGGCAGGATGCCGTAGACCCGGTCGGCCGGACCGATCCGGCGCAGCCGCTCCATCATCGTGGCGATGAAGATGAGGCTGCCGTCCTTTAGGATCACGCCCTTGGGCGTGCCGGTCGTGCCGGTCGTGTAGATCAGCACGCCGCCTTCCTCGCCCGGCCCGTCCGACTCGGCGCAGGGGAGGAAGGCGAAGGTGCCGACCGCCGGATCCGTCCCGGGCTCGGCCTCGAACCGGGCCGCGTGGCGGGCCGCGTCCTCGGAGCCCTCGGTGACGAAGATCACGGCGCGCGGCCGGCAATGCGCGACGATGCCCGCCACCTCCGGCCCCGCGCGCCGGGCGTTCTCGAGCACGAGCCGGGCGCCGGCCCGGTTGGCGGCGAGCAGGAGCGCCGCCAGCGCCACGCCGTTCTCGCCTACGACCATCACCCGGTCGCCCGGCCCGATGCCGCGCGCGCCGAGCTGACGCGCGAGGCGCTCGACCGCCTGGACAACACCCCCGTAGGTCAGCGTGCGCGTCCCGTCGGCGACCGCGAGGGCGTCCGGCGTCCGGGCGGCGGCGGCGCGGATCAGGTCCACGAACCGGGCCGGCCCGGCGGGCGCAGGATCCGCATCGACGGTGGTGCGGGCGAGATCGACCGGCATGCTCTCGCAGATCTGCGCTGCGCTCATGGTCAATACTCCAGCTTCAGGCCGATCTTTTTGATCAGCGCGCCCCACTTCTCGGTCTCGGAGTCGATGAAGGCGGCATAGTCGGGCCCGCACCGGACCTTGGTCTCGGCCCCGAGCCCGGCGAGCTTCTCCTGCACGCCGGGATCGGCGAACGCCTCGGCGATCCCGGTGCGGAGCTGCGCGACCACCGGTTCCGGCGTGGCCTTGGGCACCCAGAGCCCGTACCAGGAGGTGATGTCGAAGCCGGGGATCGCGGCCTCGGCCACGGTCGGGATGTCGGGCGTCACCGGAGTGCGCGTACCCGAGCTGATGGCCAGCGCCCGGAGCTTGCCGCCCTTCACCTGACCCAGCGCCCCATTGTCGAACATGTAGGCGATCCGGTTCGCCATCAGGTCGAGCTGCGCGGGTCCGCTGCCCTTGTAGGGGACGTGGACAACGTCGATCCCCGCCATCGACTTGAACATCTCGCCGGTGAGGTGCGGGCTGGCTCCGACCCCGGTCGACGCGAAGGTGAGCTTGCCGGGACTGGCCTTGGCGGCCTTGATCAGATCATCAACGGATTTGTACGGCGCGGTCGCCCCGACCACGAGGAAGTTCGGGACCGTGACCACTTGGCAAAGTGGGGTCAGGTCCTTGTGCAGGTCGTACGGGACCTTGTTGTAGAGCACCGGGATGATCGCGTTGGCGATCGAACCCATCAGCAGGGTGTAGCCGTCTCCGGGCGCCTTCGCGACGATGTCGGAGCCGATGATGCTGCCGGCGCCGGGGCGGTTGTCGACGATGAACGACTGGTTGAACTTTTGCCCGAGCTTGTCGGCGAGCAGGCGCCCGGCGACGTCGGTAATGCCGCCCGGCGGGAAGGGCACGACGATGCGGACCGTGTGATCGGGATAGGCGCTCTCCGCCTGCGCGGCACCCGTGGCGATCGCGGCACAGAGCGCAAGCGCCGAAGCAAAACTTTTCATCTTCCCTCCCAGACGACGTTTTGTTTTGGTTCGAAACCTTGGTTTCAGATGGGGGCGATCAGCTCCTCTTGTATTGGAGGAGGCCGCCGGAGACCTTGGGCGGATGCGCCAGGATCGCCTCCTCGATCGGCTCGGTTCCCCAGCCCGGCCGGTCCGGCACCACCAGGTGACCGGCCTCGAATTCCGGCTCGTGCGAGAACAGCTCCCGGTCCCAGGCGAGCCGGTCGACGTCGACTTCCATGATCCGCAGGTTCGGGACGGCGGCCGCGAAGTGCAGGTTCATCATCGTGCTGAGATGACCGTAGAAATTGTGCGGCGCGACGTTGACGTCGTGCGCTTCCGCCAGGGCGGCGATCTTCATCGACTGCCAAGCCCCGTTCCACGGGACGTCGACGATCGCCACGTCCATCGCCTGCTCCTGGAAGAACGGCAGGAACTGGCGCAGGCCGATCAGAGTCTCGCAGGAGGCGATCGGGTTCCGGCTGTGCGACCGCACGTAGGCCAGCGCCTTGGGGTTGAAGCTGTCGATCTCGATCCAGAAGAGATCGAGGTCTTCGAGGGCCCGCACAATCCGCAGGAGACCTTCCGGCTTGGCGTTGAAGTTCAGGTCGATCAGGAGCTCCACGTCCGGCCCGGCGCCCGCGCGCAGGGCCTCCAGATGCGTCCGGATGCTGCGGATGAGAGCGGGATCGACGTTGAGTTCGGGGTAGAACGGGACCGCGAAGCCCGGTCGCCACGCCCGCAGCGGCCCGTCGTCGTGCAGGAAGAGGTTGGTCTTGCAGGCGGAGAAGCCCCGCTCCCGCACCTCCGCGCCGACGGCTTGCACGCCGGCGAGATCCGTGATCGCGGGCGGGAAGAAGGTCGGATGGTTGATCCGCCACGTCGGCGCGTGGGACCAGTAGACCTTGACCCGGTCCCGGATCTTGCCCCCGAGCAACTCGTGGCAGGGAATGCCGAGGGTCTTGGCCTTGGCGTCGAGTAGCGCGTTCTCGATCGCCCCGATGCCCTCGCCGACGACGCCGCCGGGGGCGGGCCGCGTCAGGCAGGACGCCTCCGCGAAGAACCGCTCGTGGTGGCGGACATCCTGGCCGACGAGGCGCCGGCCGAGCTGCTCGATTACGGAGGTCACCCCGGGTGATCCGAAGCCCTCGTCGAACTCGCTCCAGCCGGCGATCCCGTCCTCGGTCGTGATCTTGACGAACCGGTAGTTGCGCCAGCCGGCGTCGCAGCAGAAGGTCTTGATCTCGCTGATGCGCATACGCGTCGTCCTCGGTTTCAGTTGACGGGGCCGGCCCGCCGCGAGCCCGGAGCGGCGGCCTAGAGGATCTGATTGCGCAGATCGGCGCGGCCGCTCGCGAGCCGCGACAGGTTCTCGACGAGGATGTCGACGACACGCCCCTCGCCGGCGCGGGATTCGCCGGCCGTGTGGCTGGTCATGACGACGTTCTCGAAGCCCCAAAGGGGCGAGGAATCCGGCAGCGGCTCCTGCGCGAAGCAGTCGAGCCCGGCCCCCGCGAGCGCGCCGTCCTGCAGGGCCTGGATCAGGGCAGCCTCATCGACGACCCGTCCGCGCGCGACGTTGATCAGCACGGCCGACGGCTTCATCGCCGCCAGCGCCGCCGCGTCGATCAGCCCCTCGGTCTCGGGCGTGAGGGGGCAGGCCAGCACGACGATGTCGGCGCGGCCCAGCGCCTCCGTGAGGCGATTCGGCGGGAACACCGCCTCGAATGGGGGCGCCGCCCCGGCGGCGTTGCGGCGGATGCCGACGACGCGCATGCCGAGCGCGGCCGCCAGCGCGGCGATGCGGGATCCGATGCCGCCCAGACCGACGATGACCATGGTCTTCCCGGCGAGTTCCATCTCACGGCGCTGGGGATCCGCGATCAGGCCGCGCCAGCGCCGGGACTTCTGAAAATCGCGGGCCGTGTGCAGGTGACGCGTGAGCGAGAGGATCATCGCGAGTGCGTGCTCGGCGACCGCGCCGGCATTGCCGCCCTGGGCACTCGCCAGGCGGATGCCCCGCTGGCGGAGCCGGGCGAGGTCGAACACCTCGGTCCCGGCGCTGATGGCCTGGATGAAGCGGAGTCTCTCGGCGCGATCCAGCCACGCGTCCCGCCAGAAGCGCGAGACGACCAGGACGTCGGCCTCGGCGATGTGTGCCTCCACCTCCGGCAGCGTGCGCACCTCGAGACAGGAATGATCCGGGCAGCGCGCGCGGAAGACGTCCCCAAGCTGGTAGGCCGGATGTCCGAACAGCACTGTCAGTCGATCGCGCATGACGCTCCCGTTCCGGCGGGACTGCATTTTTATTCCACAATCGCCATCCGCTTCTTGACACCCAATTTCCGGGCTGTCTATCCTAATAAATAAAATTTTGTTCTAAATATTAGAACAGACACGAAATCTCGTGACACTTCGGAGCGCCTGTCGAACAGGTGTCGAGGGAAGGCCACCACGGCAACGGCATGGCCGCGGCGGACGGATGTCGCGCAAAAAAGACGTCTTAGTGGAACGGCTTGTCGCCGCCTCCGCATCGGCCGTCGCGTCAACGAGACGACCCGTCAGGGTCGCGGAAGGAGGATCCATGAACGGCGCGACAGCACGGCGAGACTTGCTGGCCGGCGGCCTGCTGGCCCTGATCGGAGCCGGCGTCGTCGTCGATGCCCGCGGCCACGCGATCGGCACCCTGGGCCACATGCAGGCAGGATATTTCCCCTTGCTGCTGGGAATCCTGCTGATCGTCCTCGGGGTGCTCACGAGCCTGTCCGGCCTCGTCGCCGAGGAGTCCGAAGGCGAGGCCGCCCATCCGATCGATCTGCGCGGATGCGCGGCGATCATCCTCAGTGTCGTCGCCTTCGTATTGCTGAGCGAGTACGCGGGTTTGCTGCCCGCCACGTTCCTGTCCGCGCTCATCGCCGCTGCCGGCGACCGGAAGATGTCGGTCACGGGCGCGCTGGTCCTCGCCGCGACCCTCTCGCTCCTCGCCGCGCTGCTCTTCTCCTACGCGCTGAACATGCCGCTCCCGCTCGTGAGGTTGTGAAATGCTGGCGACCGCTCTCAACGACCTGTGGCACGGCTTCGGCGTCGCCTTCGAGCCGCAGAACCTGATGTGGTGCTTCGTCGGGGTCCTGTTCGGCAATATCGTCGGCGTTCTGCCCGGCATGGGCGTGCTAGCGGCGATCTCGGTCCTGCTTCCGCTGACCTTCGCGATGAAGCCGGTCGGAGCGATCCTGATGCTCGCCGGCATCTATTACGGCGCCCAGTACGGCGGCGCGATCTGCTCGATCCTGCTGAACCTGCCCTGCCACCCGCCGCACGCGGTGACGTGTCTCGACGGCTATCCGATGACGAAACAGGGCAAGGGTGCGACGGCCCTCGGCATCACGATGCTGTCGTCGTTCGTCGGCGCCTCGTTCGGCATCGTGGAGATGATCTTCTTCGCCCCCATGCTGGTCGGCTTCGCGCTGCAGTTCGGTCCGGAGGACATCTGCGCCCTGATGCTGCTCGGGCTGCTCGCCGGCTCGACCCTGTCCAAGGGCTCGCCCCTCAAGGGGATCTCGATGACGATCCTCGGCCTGATCCTCGGGATCGTCGGGTCGGATCCGAATTCCGGCGAGCAGCGCCTCACCCTCGGCATTCCGCAACTCGCCGACGGGATCGAGATCGTGGCGCTGGCCCTCGGACTGTTCGGGATCGCCGAGTTCCTGAAGAGCGTGAACAACGTGCCGACCCTGAACGTGCGGGGCACGCAGGTGCGCCTGCGGGACATGCGCCCGAGCCGGGCCGAGCTGAAGCGGGCGGCCCCCGCGATGGTCCGCGGCACGCTGATCGGCAGCCTCTGCGCGCTGATCCCGGGCACCGGCCCCACGATCGCGTCGTTCGTGGCCTATGCCAGCGAGAAGAACCTCTCGCGCAACAAGGCGGATTTCGGCCGCGGCGAGATCCGGGGCGTGGCCGCGCCCGAGGCGGCCACGCACGCCTCCGTGCAGGGCGACTTCATCCCGACCTTCAGCCTCGGCATCCCGGGCGACTCGGTGATGGCGCTGCTGCTCGGCGCACTGATCGTCCAGGGCATCCAGCCGGGTCCGCAGCTCATCACCGAGCACCCGGACATCTTCTGGGGGCTGATCGCCAGCTTCTGGATCGGCAACATCCTCCTGATCGTGATGAACGTGCCGCTGATCGGCATCTGGGTGAAGATGCTGGCGATTCCCTATCGCTACCTCTATCCGAGCGCGCTGTTCTTCATCTGCATGGGTGTCTACGGCGTCAGCAACGACCTGTTCCTCGTCTGCGAGACGCTGGCGATCGGCATCGGCGGCTACGTGCTGCTCCGGCTCGGCTTCCACCCGGCCCCGATCCTTCTGGGCTTCGTGCTCGGACCGCGCTTCGAGGAGAATTTCCGGCGGGCGATGCTGCTGTCGCGGGGCGATCTGAACGTCTTCATCGAGAGCCCGATCAGCGCCACGTTCCTGGGTCTCGCCGTCCTCCTCGTGACCGCGCAGGTGGTCCTGTACCTGCGCCGACGCCTGCGCCACGGCCATGCCACCGCCATCCTGCGCAGCCCCGCGCTCCCGGCCTGCGAGGCCGTTCCGCCGACCCAGATCTGACGCGGCTCGGCGCAACCCGAGACGGAGACCCGACGGCATGTCTGAGGCAGCCCCGATGGCCAACGGAACCGGCGGGCGGAGCGCACCTCCGCCCGCCGTGGCGGTGGAGGATCTGCCCCCGGACATCCGAGAGCGGATATCGGACACCGCGGAGAAGCTCGGGTTCATCCCGAACGTCTTCCTGATGCTGGCGCATCGCCCCGCGGAGTTTCGCGCCTTCATGGCCTACCACGACGCCCTGATGGACAAGGAGGGCGGGCTGACCAAGGCGGAGCGCGAGATGATCGTCGTCGCGACGTCCGCCGCCAATCAGTGCCTGTATTGCGTGGTGGCGCACGGGGCGATCCTGCGCGTCCGCGCCAGGGACGCGTTCCTCGCCGATCAGGTCGCCACGAACTACCGCAAGGCCGACATCTCCGCCCGTCAGCGGGCGATGCTCGACTTCGCCATGAGGGTCTCGCAGCAGGCCCACACGGTGGGCGAGCCGGACAAGGCCGCGCTGCGCGCCCACGGCTTCGACGCGGACGACATCTGGGACATCGCGGCCATCGCGGCCTTCTTCGGTCTGTCGAACCGGCTCGCCAACGTGGCGGACCTTCGGCCAAATACGGCCTTCTACGGGATGGGACGCGGCTAGATCCTTCCGCGCGGCGGCCGGCAGCTCCGGTCCGGCGGGACGGCGCGGGATCGCGTCATCGGCTCAGGAGGAACCATGAGTGACGGGCAGGCGCTCCTGACGGAGCTGAAGGAGGCTGCGCGGGACCTAGCGGAGCGGGAGTTCCGCCCTCTCGCCGCCGAGGTCGACCGGACGGAGGCCTATCCGTGGGCCAGCGTCGAGAAGCTCGCCGCGGCGGGCTTCATGGGCATGACCATCCCGACGCAGTACGGCGGCGGCGGGCATTCCTACCGCGCCGCCGTCACGGTCGTCGAGGAGATGGCCCGGTGCTGCGGCACGATGGGCCGGATCACGGTCGAGGCCAACATGGGCGCGATCGGCGCCATCATGGCCTACGGCTCGGAGAAGCAGAAGCGCCGCGCCGCAGCCCTCGTCCTCGCGGGCGACAAGCCCGCCATCTGCATCACGGAGCCGGAGGCCGGGAGCGCGGCCTCGGAGATGACAACCCGCGCCGTCAAGCGCGGGGATACCTACGTCCTCAACGGGGCGAAGCATTGGATCACCGGCGGCGGCGTCTCGAAGCTGCATCTGGTCTTCGCCAAGCTGATCGAGGACGGCGTCGAGCGCGGCATCGCGGGCTTCCTGGCGATGCGCGGGGAGACGCCGGGCCTGGTGGTCGGCCCCCGCGAGCCCGCAATGGGCCTGCGCGGCATTCCGGAGACGCAGATCCGGTTCGACGACATGGAGATTGCGGCCGACATGATCGTGGTGCCGCCGGGCGGCATCCGGAAGGGCTTCGCCGGTCTGATGCGGGCCTACAACGCCCAGCGCGTCGGAGCCGCCACGGTGGCCCTCGGCATCGCCCAGGGCGCCTACGAGGAAGCCCTCGCCTATGCCCGCGCGCGCCGGCAGTTCGGCCGGCCGATCGCGGAGTTCCAGGGGCTGCAATGGATGCTCGCCGACATGTCCATCGGGCTGCGCGCGTCGCGCGCGCTGATCCAGGCGGCGGCGTCCGACACGGTGGACGGGTTTCCCGAACTCTGTGCCGCCGCCCAGGCGAAGATCCTGGCCTCGGAGACGGCCCAGACCGTCACCGCCAATGCCCTGCAGATCCACGGCGCCCAGGGCTACTCGCGCAATCTCCCGCTCGAGCGCCATGTCCGGGACGCCCGCATGTTCACGATCGCGGGCGGGACGGCGCAGATCCTGCGCACGCAGGTGGCGGCCTCCATCCTGGGCATCAAGACGCCCCAGACCCGCGACGGCTATCTCAGGGCCGCGCCGGAGATCGCCACCGCGGCGGAGTGAACGCCGCAGGCTCTCAGGCCGCCGCGCCCGCGCCGGGCAGCGACAAGACCAGGGCCGCGGCGATCAGGAGCGCGGCTCCCGCGGCGCAGGACGGGACGGTGAAGCTTCCGGTCGCGTCGGCCAGGACGCCCGCCGCCACGGGACCGATGACCTGACCGGTGCCGAACGCTGCCATCATCACCGCGACGATGCGCTGACGATCCCCCGCCCGCAGCCGCCGCGCGCCGTCGATGCCGAGCGACGTCAGGGCGACGAACGTCCCGCCGAGGGCGAGGGCCGCGTAGAGGATGCCCGGCACCCGAGACGTCAGGACGCTGACCAGCACCCCCGAGGCCTCGACGAGGCAGGCGAGGGCGAAACTGGTCCGGAAGCCCAGGCGCCGCTCGACCCGGCCCCAGATCGCCACGGAGGGCGCCGCGGCGAGCCCGACGCAGAGCCAGACATAGGCCTCGGCCGCCGCGAGGTGCGGCGACGTCCGCACGATCGCGACCAGGAAGGTGGCGGTGATCACGTAGCCGAAGCCGAACAGGCCGTAGGCGATCACGAGCCGGGCGATCGATGGGGCGGTCGCGGATTCTGCCGGGGCCCAAGACGGGGCCGGAGGGGCCCCCCGGAGCAGCCAGAGGATCGGCCCGGCGAGCCCCAGGGCCAGCACCCCGCTGATCACCCAGAGGGCACGCCAGTCGCACCCCGCTTCCCGCGCGACGGCCACGAATGCAGCCGACAGTGCGATCCCGCTCCCGACACCCGCGTAGTGGAGCGGGGCCAGGTCGGGGCGCCCGGTCCGCATCAGGCGGTCCATGACCAGGGCCGTGGCGAGGACGAAGCCGAGGGCGCTCGCCGCGCCGCCCACGAAGCGGAGGGCGACGAACGCGGCGAGCGTCGAGCATCCGCCCATGGCGACGAGCGTCGCGACGCAGGTCGCAAGGGCACCGCCGAGCCAGAGCCTGCGCCCCCGGAGGAGCAGCGGGTGCGCCGAGGCCAGGGCGCCGGCGAGGTAGCCCGCGAAGTTGGCGGAGCCGATCAGGCCCGTCTGGGCCCGGGTGAGGCCGAGCCCGTCCGCCATGGCGGGCAGGATCGGCGTGTAGACGAAGCGGCCGATGCCGATCGCGACGGCGAGCGCCAGGAAGCCGGCGGCCAGAGCCGGGACCGGCAGCCGGCCGCCTGCCTCCCCCATAGCCGAGGAGGGCTCAGCGGACCCGCTCACCGGGACCGAACGCCGTGGTTCATGCCCGCAGCCCCGCCTGCCGCATCATCGGGATGACCGCCTCGCCGAAATAGGCGAGGTCTGGCAGGTAGTCGAAGAAGTTGACCTGCACGCCGTCGCAGCCGGCCGCCTGCAGCTTCACGAAGCCCTCGACGATCTGCTCGGGCGTGCCGACGAGGTGGACGTTCCCGCCGATCACCCACTGGGCGCGGCTGTGCCCGCGCCAGGACTTGGTGTCGCCGCCCGCGAAGGTCTGGACGAAGTTGTCGGCCGCGACCGTGTCCTCGTGCTCGAGAATGCGGCGGTAGGCCTCTTGTGCCTCCTTCTCGGTCGGTCGGCAGATCACGTGGGGGTTGATGATCGTCTTGACCTGCCGACCGTAGGAGGCGGCGAGGTCCTTGATCCGGGCGTTGACCGGCGGCAGGGTCTCGTAGGCCTTGGCGGGCTCGGCGCCGCCGGGGCTCGTGATGAAGATCAGGTCCGAGTGCTTGGCCGCGTAAGCGAGCCCGGCGCCCGACGAAGCTGCGTTGACCAGGAAGGGCCGGCGGGCCCCCGGACGCGGCGCCAGGAAGGCCTTCTCGGTCTTCCACCAGCGCCCCTCGAAGGTCAGGTTCTCGTCCTCGGCCCAGAGGCGCTCTAGGAGCGTCGTGAACTCGTCGGCCATGTCGTAGCGCAGGTCGTGCTCGATCATGTCGAGGCCGAACATGCGGTACTCGCTCGGCTTGTAGCCCGTGACGACGTTCACGCCCCAGCGCCCGCCGCTAATGTGGTCCAGGGCGGCCCCGAACTTGGCGAGATGCAGGGGGTGCCACGCGTAGAGGATGTGCACCGTGTTGATGAGGACGATCCGCTTGGTCATCGCCGCCAGCGCGGTGTTGACGATGATCGGATCGAGCTCGTGCTCGCGGAAATGCATCGCGCCGCCGTAGCCGCCCTTGCTCATCCACTGGGCAAGCCCGAAGGCGAGGTCGAAGCCGAGATCCTCGGCCTGCCGCGTGCACTGGGCGAGGTAGTCGAAGGTCCATGAGGTGGAGCGCGGGGCCCGCGACGGGCTCCAGGCGCCCTCCTGCATCGGCAGGAACAGCCCGAGGATGAGCTTGTTCGGCGCGAGCCGCTCCAGCGGAGAGGCTGGCGCGTCGCCGGCGTGCGGCGCGAGGGGGTTCTGGGTGAGCATGCTCGTCACCTTCACTGGTCAGACGATGGACAGGCGAGACTCAGGAGAGCGTGGGCTTCGCGCTCGTCGCGACGAGGGACTGGCCCGCATTCGGATCGGGCACGCGCGGCGCGACCGAGGTGTAGTTTTCCTTCGAGCGGTCCTTGAGGAGCGCCGCCGAGATCAGGCTGATCGCCGCGATGATCGCGAGGTAGCAGCTGATCGCCGTGGAGGTGCCGTAGGTGTGCATCAGCCACGTCGCGATGATCGGCGCCGGCCCGCCCGAGGTCAGGGAGGCGAGCTGGTAGCCGATCGAGGCGCCGCTGTAGCGCACGTTCGGCGGGAAACTCTCCGCGATGAAGGCAGCCTGCGGCCCGTACTGCATGTCGTGAACGACGAGGGAAGCAACCACCGTCAAGGCGATCACGGCCGGGATAGCGCTGTTGATCAGCCAATAATACGGGAAGGCGAAGAGCAGCATCGTGAGGGCGCCGATCAGGTACATCCGCTTCCGGCCGATACGGTCCGACAAGTAGCCGAACAGTGGCGTCGTGATCAGGGAGGTTGCGGCGGCAGCCAGCACACAGTTGAACAGGAACGATCGATCGAGCTTCAGCACGCTGGTGCCGTAGGACAGCAGGTAGGTGGTGAAGAGGACGAACGGCGCCTGCTGTCCGGTGCGGATCAGGCAGGTGAGCAGGATATCCTTCCAGTACAGCCGCACGGCGTCGAGGACCGGCGCCTTGGCGACCTGCTTCTTCGCCTTCATCTCCTCGAAGACCGGCGTCTCCAGCACGCCCAGGCGGATGTAGAGGCCAACGGCGATCAGCACGGCGCTCAGCAGGAAGGGGATGCGCCAGCCGATCGTCTCGAACCACTCCGGCGAGCCGGCATGAGTGACGACCGTGAGCACGAGGACGGCCAGCAGCATCCCCAGCGGCGAGCCGAATTGCGGCCAGCTCCCGGCCAAGCCGCGCCGCTTGTTGAACTGACCCCACTCGGTCGCGACCGCGATGGCCCCGCCCCATTCGCCGCCGACGCCGACGCCCTGCAGGATCCGCAGGGTGGTCAGGGCGACCGCGCCCCAGATGCCGATCGACGCGTAGGTCGGGATGAGGCCGATGAGGACGGTGCTCACCCCCATCAGCAACAGCGTGACCACGAGCGTAGCCTTGCGGCCGATCCGGTCGCCGAAATGTCCGAAGATCACCGCCCCGAAGGGACGCGCCACGAAGCCGAGGAAGAAGGTCGAGAAGGAGAGGAGCGTTGCGGCGAACGGGTCATGCGACGGGAAGTAGAGTTTTCCGAAGACGAGCGCGGCGACGAGACCGTAGAGGTAGAAATCGTACCACTCGATCATCGTGCCGATCGTGGCGGCGATCACGGCGCGGCGCGCGTGCTTCGCCTGCCCGGGATCCAAGCCGGGCCGGCTGTCTGCTGCAGAAGCCATCGTTTCCACCCTTATGTTGGTGTTTCGAGCGATTGCGCTCGTTTTTGTTGGCTTAGGCGGCTCTCCGGTCGATTCCCGCTGGCGTGGCGGGTCGGCTGCTTGGGGAGAGGGTCGGGCTGCCGTCAGGCGTAGTGCAGGGCCATGTCTTCCAGCCGGCAGAAGCGGCCCGCATGGTAGAGGAGCGGAGACTTGCTCGCGACCTCGCAGGTCACGATCCGTCCGATGAAGATCGTGTGCGTGCCGAAATCCGTCTCCTGCACGACGGCGCATTCGAGTGTGGCGTCGGCGTCGCGGATCAGGGGACAGCCGGTCTGGCCGATCCGGTAGTCGACGTCGGCGAACGGATCCGGCTTCTTGGCGGCGAAGTGCCCGGCCAGTTCCTCCTGGTCACTCGACAGCACGTTGACCGCGAAGGTCCCGGAGCGACTGATCACCGGATGCGAGCGGTTCGACTTGTTGACGATGACGAGAAGGCTCGGCGGATCGGCGGAAACGCTGCAGACGGCTGTGGCGGTCATGCCGTTCATCACGGCTCCGTCGACGGATGTTATGACATTCACGGAAGCCGCGAACCGCCGCATCACCGATTTGAACTGATCGCCCGATATGCTCCGGGGTGGAATCATCACAACACATCCTTCCTGCGGTCGAGACGCGCGCAGCATTCGGCCGATCCCGTGGTCCGTGCGGCGTATCGCGGGGGCGGTGCAGCGGTATTCTGAGGCCGGCGGTCGTTTTTCTACGTAAGGACACGATAGCGCCGGCCGGACTCGAGAAAAGCGAATTCTTTCGCAGGTGTGCGTTCGAAAACATCGAACCGTCGCGTCATTGTTGACGCCCGGTAGATATTCTGCAGGACTGGGATCGCGTTGCCGCGCCTGCTCCGGTGCGTCCCCCATGCCTCCGGATCCCCACGAGATTGCACCGTGATCAAGGCTGCTCGGTCGTGAACATCAAACAGCTCGAGACCTTTCTCGAGATCGCGCGATGCGGAAGCTTCACGGCCGCCGCGGACCGGTTGAACGCAACGCCGTCGACGATTTCGGCTCGCATCCAGGAACTGGAGCAGGATCTCGGGGTCTCGCTGTTCGATCGCTCGCAGCGCCGCGTCCGGCTGACCGCCAAGGGCCGGGAATTGCAGGTCTATGCCGAGCGCGCCATCACGGCGTGCGGCGAGATCCGGATGCGGGTCGGCAGCGGCGACGCCCTGTCCGGTCTCGTCCGGCTCGGCGTGGCCGAAATGGTCGCGGTGACATGGCTTCCGCATTTCGTGGACTCAATCCATCGGGCCTACCCGCGCCTGACCCTGGAACTGCAAGTCGCCCTGACGGCCGACCTCCAGACCCTCATGGCGAACGGCGAGATTGATCTGGCGTTGATGCCGGGTACGCGCTTCGACACGCACCTCGCTACGCGCTCCCTCGGGCGGGTGCGCTTCGCCTGGATGGCGAGCTGCGGGCTCGACCTTCCGGACCGGACGATCGAGCCCGCGGACTTCCGGGCGATCCGCATCCTGTCGCTCGGCAAGAACAGCTTCCATCATCGCACTGTGGAGCACTGGCTCGCCGAGCGGGGCGACGCGCCGCGGGTCGTCGATCTCTGCAACAGCATGGGCGCCGTCGCCTCCCTGACCCAGGCCGGCGTGGGCGTCAGCCTCCTTCCCGTCCAATGCTATCGCTCGGAGATCACGGCGGGCGCCCTCCGGGTCCTGGAGACCTGTCCGGAGGGCCCGCTGGTGGAGTTCCACGCGGTCTACGCGGCGGACGCCGCGACATCGATCCCGAGCCTGCTCACGGACCTCGCCGCGGCGTCGAGCACCTTCGCGGACGCGCCTGGTTAAAGCCGATCGATCGACACCGATCGGAACGGGGCGGACCGGCGCCACTTCCGTCGCCTCGTCTCAGGAGCCCGCCGGCGCGCCTCGCAGGCCGGCCGATGCCGTCTCCGCGCGGACCAGCGTGAGCGTGCTAACCATCGCCCGGCTGGCCTTGCCGGTCGCACCCGCCGGCAGCGTGTCGCTGAAGACGATCACGTCAGGCACCTTGTAGCGCTCGAGATGGGCCGACGCCCAGCGCCGGAGCTCATCCGCCGAGAGCGCAAGGCCGGGCCTCAGCACGACGACCGCGTGGATCGCCTCGCCGAGGCGCGCGTCCGGCACGCCGGCGCACAGCGCGGCCGCGATGTCCGGGTGCGTGCACAGGGCGTTCTCGATCTCGAGCGGCGCGATCTTGTTGCCCCCGCGAGCGATGATCTCCTTCGAGCGACCGACGAGCTCGACCTGGCCGTCCGGGCGCAGGCGCGCGAGATCCCCCGTCCGGAAATGGTCCGCCTCCAGGGCAAGGCGGGTCAGCTCGGCGCCGTCGAGATAGCCCAGCATACCGCAGGCGGTGCGGATCCGCAGCTCGCCGGTCTCGCCCGGACGCGCGGGCGCGCCGTCGTCCCGGACGATGAGGAACGAGACGCCCTCGGTCGGCACGCCGATCGACCCGGCCTCCGCGGCATCCCGCGGACGGTGGCAGAAATCGCAGGATCCGGTCTCGGTCGAGCCGTACAGATCGACGAGTTCGGCCGTGGGCCATCCGCTGCAGACCGTCCGGGCCAGGGATGGGTTGAGTGCCTCGCCGCCGGTCAGTACCGCCCGCAGTCGGGGGGCCGGCGGGGCGCCGTCGGCCAGCAGGGCCCGCAGCATGGTGGGGACCGCGGCCAGCACCGTCGCCTCCGCGGCGAGCAGGCCAGCCAGCGTCGCCGGCGTGAACTTCTGCACGAGAGCGAGGGTTGCCCCGGACCGGATCGCCAGCAGGCTCGCCCAGATCCCGAAGATGAAGGTCAGCTGGAGCGGGACCACGACGACGTCGTCGGGGCGGAAGCCCAGCAGCCGGTCGAGGATCGCGAGCTTGCGCCCCAAGGCGTCGTGCCCGAGCACCACGCCCTTGGGCGCGCCGGTGCTGCCCGAGGTGAAGACCACGAGGGCCGCCCCCTCCAGGAGGGGCCGCTCCGGCGGCGGCGCCTCCGCGATCCTGTTGAGGCCGAGTCCG
Source organism: Methylobacterium sp. P1-11 (assembly GCF_008329595.1). Lineage (NCBI taxonomy): Bacteria > Pseudomonadati > Pseudomonadota > Alphaproteobacteria > Hyphomicrobiales > Methylobacteriaceae > Methylobacterium > Methylobacterium sp. P1-11. The sequence goes on along the minus strand of NZ_NPKS01000021.1, from coordinate 16,643 downwards.
TCGATCCGGAAGCGGGCGCGCGTCGCCTGCTCGATCGCCCCGCGGGTGAGCGGTGCGGCGGCCCGATGCACGGGCACCGCGACAGCGCCCACCCGCCAGAGGCCGAGCAAAGTCCCGAGATCGAGGGCCCGGTTGCCGATGGCCACGTGCACGGGCTCGTGTGGACGCACGCCGGCCTCGCGCAGCAGGCCCGCGACCAGATCCGCGTGCGCGTCGAGTTCGTGTCCCGACATCCCCAGGCCGGAACTCTCGTCCACCCGGCTGCCCGGGCGCGCGAGTCCCGCGCGCAGGATCTCCGCCAGCGCCCCGGTCATGATCCGGCTCCCGGAAAGCGGCTGTCGCGCCAGGCCAGCGCCGCCTTCAGGCCCTGCGCGCGGGCGATGTCCATGAAGGCTCGCTTGTCCGGCGAGCCCTCGCCCTCGATCAGCAGGTCGATGTCGAGGGCCGTCTCCAAGGCCTCCAGCATGCCGCGCGCCTCGATCGACCGGTTGATGGCCCGCTTCGTCTCCTTGACGAGATTCGGGTCGATCGCGGCGATGTGCCGGGCGAGGTGCAGAGCGTGCGCGTCGAGGTCGGGGACCGGCACGACCCGATTGACCATGCCGATCTCGTAGGCGCGTCGCGCCGGGATGCGGTCCTCGCCCGTGAGGATGATCTCCTTGGCGATCTTCGGACCGACGATCCAGGGCAGGATCATCACCACGATTCCGGCCCCGAATTTCAGCTCCGGCTCGCCGAAGAAGGCGTCCTCGGCCGCCACGGTAACGTCGCAGGCCAGCGCCAGCTCGCAGGCGCCGGCGAGGCAGGGGCCGCGCACCGCCGCGATGGTCGGCTTCGGACAGTGCCAGAAGCGCATCGGCACGTCGAAATCCTTGCGCAGGATCGGGCGCCACTGGCTCACGCCTTCCGGGCGCAGCGCCATCTGGTCCTTCAGGTCGAAGCCCGACGAGAAGGCCGTGCCGGCCCCGCGCACGATCACGGCGCGCACATCGGCGTCGGCCTCGGCCGCGTCCATCGCCCGCGCGAGTTCGTCGAGCATGGTCGCGCTGATCGCGTTGGTCCGCTCCGGGCGGTTGAGGGTGATCCGCGCGACGGACGCGAGCGTCTCGTAGGTGATCGTCGTGAAGGCCACGGGCGGCTTTCTCCTCGCAGTCACGGGCGCCTCGCTGTCACTTGCGTCCCCCAGCCAGTCGCTTGGCCTCGGGCAGGCGCCGCAGCCGCAGCATCGAGGCGAGTCCCAGGAACGGCCCGATGGCGAGCAGCGCGAAGGCGAAGCGCCAACCGAGATACGTCCCCGCGAAGGCGATAAGCTGGATGCTGACGAGCGTCAGCAGGAAGCCCATGCAGGTCTGCACCGTCAGCATCGTGCCGATCAGGCGACGGTCGCTGAGCTCGCTCACCGCCGCGGAGAACTGGGCCGAATCCGCGATCACCGCAACACCCCAAAGCAAGCCCACCGACAGCACGGCCCAGGCGGGTCCGCCGAACAGGAATCCCACCGCGATGGCGCAGCAGCCGCTGGCGAGCATCGAGGCACCGGTGACCAGGGTGCGCCCGAACCGGTCCGCGGCCCAGCCGCCCACCATGGCGCCGAACGCGCCCGCGGCGACCACCGCGAAGGCGGCCAGTTCCGGCGGGAACGGCGGGGCGTTGCCGTAGCGTTCCCGGAAGCTCGCAGCCATGAAGGCGCCGATCCAAGCCCACATGGCGTAGAGTTCCCACATGTGGCCCAGATAGCCGAGATTGGCCAAGCGCACGCCGCGGTTGCGCCACGCTTCCAGGGCGTTCTCCAGGCGCAGGGGAGGGGCTTCCGACCGGATCGGCCCGAGCTGCACGAAGCGGATCAGGGCCGCCGACAGGAGCGCGCCCAGCGCCGCACCGAGCACCGGCAGGTGCCAGTCGAGCTGGCCGAACGCCGCCACGAGATGCGGCAGGGCCGAGCCGAGGGTGAGCGCACCCACGAGCAGGCCGATCAGCAACCCTAAGTCGCCCACCGCCCAGGTCGCGGCGATCTTCATGCCGACCGGGTAGACCCCGGCCATGCAAGCTCCCGTCACGAAGCGCAGCAGCGGCACCATCGGCGAGGTCGGCGCGAAGGCCAGCATCAGGAGGTTGGCGAGGCCGGCGGTGACGGCGCAGCCGCAGAACAGCCGGCGCAGGTCGAACCGATCAGCCAACCCCAGCAACGCGCTGACCAGGGTGCCGGCGACGAAGCCAGCCTGCACGCTGTTGGTGAGCAGGGCCTCCTGAAACGGGCTCAGCGTCCAGTGCGTGCGGATCGCGCCGATCGAAGCCGTGGTGGCGAACCACGTCGCCATGGCCGCCACCTCGCTCAGGAGCAGCAGTCCGATCGCCGCCCGCTTGGCGGCGACGGTCGCGCCGCCCGCGTTAGGGAAGGCCCTGTCCATGCCGCCTCACTTCGCGGCCGTGTGAGCCACGAGGGGGCAGCCGCCGTCGGCCATGGGCCGGAACGCCTGGTCGCCCGGGATGGTGTCGACGAGCTTGTAGTAGTCGTACGGTCCTTTGGATTCCGAAGAGTCCTTGACCTGGAACAGGTAGAGGTCGTGGATGGTTCGTCCGTCCGCGCGGATCGAGCCGTGGCCGAACAGCGGGTCGTCGGTGCGCATTACCTTCATCTGCGCCACGACATCGGTGCCACGATGTGCCTTGTCCTTGTCGAGGGCAGCGATCGCCTTCATCCAGTGCAGCGTCGCCGCGTAGGTGCCCGCCTGGTTCATCGTCGGGTAACGACCTCCGTTGCGCGCTGCGAACCGCTTCGCCCAGGCCCGCGTGCCGTCGTTGAGGTCCCAGTAGAACGCCTCGGTCAGGGTGAGGCCGTGGGCGACCTTCAGGCCGACCGAGTGGATGTCCGAGATGAAGGCGAGGAGCGCGACGAGCTTCTGGCCGCCGTCGGTGAGGCCGAACTCGGAGGCCTGCTTGATGGCGTTGATCGTGTCGCCACCGGAATTGGCGAGCGCGACCACCTGCGCCCCGCTACCCTGGGCCTGGAGCAGGTAGGAGGAGAAGTCGGTGCTCTGGAACGGAGCCAGGACGTGCCCGAGGGGCTTGCCGCCGGCCTTCGTCACAGCTTCGGTGGCGTCACGCTCCAGGGCGTGACCGAACGCGTAATCCGTCGTGAGGAAGTACCAGGATTTTCCGCCCTGCTTGATCACGGCGCGCGCCGTGCTGTTGCCGAGGGCCCAGGTGTCGTAGGTCCAGTGGACGTTCGTGCGGGTGCAATTCTTTCCGGTCAGATCCGAGGAGCCGGCGCTGGTGATCAGGAACGCCTTGTCTTTCTCGCTCGCGATGTTCGACACGGCCAGGGCCACCGACGAGGTCGGCACGTCCACGATCGCGTCGACCCGGTCGACGTCGAACCAGCGTCGCACGATGGCCGCGCCGATATCGGGCTTGTTCTGGTGATCGGCCGAGAGAACTTCGACGCGGAAGCCTTCAGCGTCCGGCTTAAAGTCTTCGACGGCCATGCGCGCGGCCTCGACGGAGCCCGGCCCGGCGATGTCAGCGTAGAGGCCGGACTGATCGTTCAGCACGCCGATGCGGAAGGTCGGCAGCGGGTCGGCCTGCGCGGCGGACAGGCTGCCGGCCAGCATCGCGAGCGCGAAGACACCCTTCATGGTCGTTCCTCCAGTGTTGTGAGCGGACTGCGATTGTTCTTGTCAGTCCGGCGGCGGTGCCGCGTTCGTCGTTACGTCATCGCACCCAGATCTTCCTCGCACGCATCCCATCCGCTCCGCCGTTGAACGGCCGCGCGAACGCCTAGCGATTCACGTCGACGACGACGCGGCCGCGCACCCGGCCAGCCATCAGGCGCTCCGCGGTCGTCACGACGTCCGTCAGGCCGATCTCGTCGGTGATCGCGTCGAGCTTGGCCGGATCGAGGTCGCGGACCAGCCGGTTCCAGGCCTCGATCCGCTCGGGCCGCGGGCACATCACGCTGTCGATGCCGATCAGGCTGACGCCACGCAGGATGAAGGGAGCCACGCTCGCCGGCAGGTCCATGCCCTGTGCCAGCCCGCAGGCCGTGACGACGCCCCGGTACTTCATGGCGGCACAGACGTTGGCGAGCGTATGGCTGCCGACCACATCGACGGCTCCGGCCCAGCGCTCCCGGGCGAGCGGCTTGCCCGGTTCCGAGAATGTCGCGCGGTCGAGGATCTCGGCCGCCCCGAGACCGCGTAGGTAGTCCGCTTCTTCGGGACGCCCGCTGACTGCCACGACCGTGTAGCCGAGGCGCGACAGGAGGGCGATCGCCGTGCTGCCAACGCCGCCGGCCGCGCCGGTGACCACGACCTCGCCCTTGTCCGGTGTGACCCCATGGCGCTCCAGGGCGATCACGCACAGCATCGCCGTGTAGCCGGCGGTGCCGATCGCCATCGCCTGGCGTGGTGTGAGCGCCTCGGGCAGCGGCACCAGCCAGTCGCCCCTCAGGCGCGCGACCTGTGCCAGCCCACCCCAGTGGGTCTCGCCGACGCCCCAGCCGTTGAGGACGACGCGGTCGCCGGCCTTGTGGTCGCAGTGGCGAGACTCGCGGACGGTGCCGACGATGTCGATGCCCGGCACCATCGGAAACTTGCGCACGACCGGGCCCTTGCCAGTGATCGCCAGCCCGTCCTTGTAGTTCAGCGTCGAGTAGGCAACGTCCACGGTGACGTCGCCCTCGGGCAGCTGCGCCTCGTCGATCTCACGCAGGCTGGCGCGGTAGCCCGTCTCATCCTTCTCAATCAGGATCGCCTTGAACATCCGGGGCACTCCGTGGGGCGCTCAGCGCGCCAGACAGGTCAGGAATTGCGTCGCGAACAGGTCAAGCGGCTCGGGGCTGCGCTCGAGCTTGGCGCGTAGGACCGCGCCTTCCCAGCCGATCCAGAAAAACGCCGCCAGCGCCGCGCAATCGGCATCCGCGGCGATCTCGCCGGCCGCTTGGGCGTCTAGGAAGCAGCGCTCCGTCCGTGCCTGCCAGTCGAGGAGCACGCCATGCAGGCGGTCCCGGAAGATCTCCGGCAGAGCGCTCATCTCCTGCCCGAGATTGCCGATGACGCAGCCGCGGCGGAATTCGTAGCGTGCCATGCCGGCCTTCGCATCCGCGACGAAATTCCTGATGCGCTGGATTGGAGCCGTACTCCCATCAAGCAACCAGCGGTCGAGCTTGCGCGCGAAGTAGGCTGCGTACGCCTCGATCAGTTCGGCGCCGAAAACATCCTTGCTCGCGAAGTAGTGGTAGAACGAACCCTTCGGCACACCGGCGCTGCGCAGAACCTCTTCAAGACCGGTTGCCGAGTATCCCTTCTCCGATAGCAGCGCGACACCCACCCGGATCAAAGCCGCCCGCGACGTGCCGTAGGCCGGATCGGGCCTGGGCGGCCGGCCCCGCTTGCGTACCGTGACAACAGAGGAGGTATCGAGCTGCATGATTTAGAAATAGACCGGTTGATTATTAAATGCAAGAAGCCTCAGAGACGGTCTTCGGACGCGTTCCATGCGCCGCCCTCTACGTCAGCAAGCGATGTCATCCGCAGAACCGAACCGCGCGTTGGGCGTTGCGGCGCTACTTGTTACCGCGCTCGGTTGGGGGCTGGGATGGCTGGCGATGAAGGTCGTCCTGCAAAGCTGACCCCCGCTGTTCGGGCGGGGCTTGGCGGGAGTGACGGCGGCGATGCTGCTCGCCGCCCTAGCGCTCGTGCGCGGCGAGCATCTCGCCGTGCCCCACGGGGCTCGGGCCCGGTTGGCGATGGCCGCCTTACCAACGTCTTCGCTTGGATGGGCTTCTCGGCCCTGTGCCTGCGCTGGATCACCGTCGGCGAGGCGGCCCTGCTGGTCTACTCGATGCCGATCTGGGCCACCTTGTTCGCCTGGGCGCTCATCGGCAGTCGCCCGACGGTGCGGGGCTTCGTTGCGCTCGCGCTTGGTCTCTCCGGTATCGGTGTTCTGCTCGGTGCCGGCGGAGGGGCGCTCAGAGCCGAGAATCTTCCTGGCATCGGCTTCGCGCTTGCCGCCGCGATGCTGTTCGCGTTGGGCGCCGTTCTCAACGGAGCCGCCTGGGCGGTGCCCCCGTTCGCGCTGACCGCTTGGCAGGTCGGGCTCGGCTGCCCTCCTGGTCGGTGAGCCCCTGGGCGCGCGCGAGATGGTGTCTATGGCGCTGACGCTCGGAGGTGTCGTCCTCGCTTTGAAGAAGTGATCGCCCCGAGCCATCATCGACGGCTGTCGATGAGATAGCGGCAGTCGTCAAACCGGAATGGGCACGCGAAGCTGGTCCTGGTCAGCGCTTTCGAACGGCTGCTTCCAGCGGTGTCGTCGGCAACCCACAGACCGGGTTGGGTCGGTAGGAGTCTGTCCGCTTTTCACGCCGGCCTTCTCCGAAGCGGTCCTTCCGCTTTCGGCCAGACTATGTCACGCCTGACCGCCGATGCGAGAAGGATCGGACGTGAAGGCTGCGCGCCCATCTCGGTCATCTGGATCGGGAGCGGTTCATTAATCGAGATGAGCGTCGCGCCCCTGAAGGCGGTCGCGTATGATTTGGGGCCCGCCTGCGTTCGATCGGGCGGTCACAGCGGGGGCGCGATGCCGCCCGGCTGGCTCAGCGATTTCACGTAGGCCGCGAGCTGCCACATCTGCTCGTCCGGGATTTTGCCGCGCCATGCCGGCATGCCGCGCTGGCGGCCCTCGTAGAGGGTCGCGACAGCAACGCCGCTCAGGACAACTTCGCCGGAGCAGGAGCCTGCCTCCGGCCATCCCCACCGCAGCTGCTCTTCACTGTCCTGTAAACGGCCGAAGATTATAGCCCTGCGGCTGCGTTCTCTCGACCGCCGCAGCCGCTCGCACCACGTCGATCTCGCCGAGGCTGCGGCCGACGATCTGGAGACCGACCGGCATGCCGTCCGATGCTAGTCCCGCGCAGACGGAGGCTGCGGGCTGGCCCGTTAGGTTGAAAGGATAGGTGTAGAAGGCCCAGGAGACGAGGCTGCGGTCTTCCAGACCTTCGGGAATGTTCCGGCCTGCTTCCAGGGAGGAGATCGGCAGTGTCGGCGACAGAAGGACGTCGTAGCCGGTGAAGAAGCTAACCATCCGGTCCCGCAACGCGTAGCGCGCGAAGACCGTCTCGTAGTAGGCGCGCATCTCCTGGGCGAGGGCGGCGTCGAGCACATCCGCGACTGCCGGGTCAAGGAGGTCGCGTCGTGCTTCGAGAACGCTACGCAGGCGTGTGCCGATGCCGGCATAGAACTCGGCGGTCCAGAGATCGGCCGGATCGGACTCGAAGACCTCGTCGACCTCCTCCACGATCGCGCCCTGGTCTGCCAACGCCATCGCCGCCGCACGGGCAACGGCGGCGACGTCGGGGTTGGGCCTTGCGTAGCCGAGCGTCGCGCTCCAGGCGACCCGGAGTCCGGCGACGGAAGCCTTCGCCGCGCCCAGAAGGTCGGGCACGGGCCCGGCCACTGCGAAGGGATCACGGGGATCGTGGCCTGCAACCGCCAACGTCATCAACGCGGCATCGGCCACATTGCGCGCGACGGAGCCGACATGGGCGAGTGTCGGTGTCGCCGAAGTCGGCCAGACCGGAACGCGCCCGAACTGCGCCTTGAGGCCGACGAGGCCCGTCAGCGCCGCCGGAATGCGCAGGGAGCCCCCGCCGTCCGTGCCCAGAGCGAAGGGCGTGATCCCAGCCGCCACCGATGCGGCCGCGCCGGCGCTCGATCCGCCCGGGGTCTTTGTAAGGTCCCAGGGATGGCGCGTGATCCCTGTGAGCGGCGAGTCACCCACAGGTTTGGCCCCGAACTCGCTCGTCGTGGTCTTGCCGATGATGATGGCGCCTTCCGCGCGCAGTCTCTCGACCGAGGGGGCGTCGGCGGCGGCGATGTTGCCCATCATGGCCCGCGAACCTGAGGCGTAGGGCTGACCGCCCACCGCGATCAGGTCCTTCACCGAGGCCGGCAGGCCGTGGAGCAGCCCCAGCGGGCCCCCTCGCATCACGGCTTCCTCGGCCCGGCGGGCCGCGGACCGGGCCTCCTCGGGCATGAGATGGGAGAAGGCGTTCAGCGTTCCCTGGCTCGCCTCCGCACGCGCCAGGGAGAGCTCCGTGAGTTCCACGGGCGAGACCGACCGGCTCGCGATCAAACCCCGCAATTCCAGCGCGGTCATGAAGTCCAGGTCGCTCGTCATCGCCCACTCTCCGGAGATCGCGGTGCGGCGCCCTGGGGGCGCCGCGGTCGCATCAGTCGTTGACGATGGCGAAGGCACGCACCGGCGAGCCGGAGCCGCCCTTGAACTTCAGTGGCACGCCGAAGAACTGCACCTCGCCCTTGCCCACGAGTTCCTCGAGGTTCACCAGCCATTCCCAGTGGCTCATGCCGAGGTCGCGGCAGAGGCGGTGCTGGGCGAAGATGTTGTCGCTCGGCTTGTCGGTGGAGGGCCCCTCGACGCCCTGCATCTTCGAGCCGCGCGCGTGCAGCCACCTGGTCGCCTCCGCGGTGAGCAGCGGGTTCTTCCAGACCGAGTCGGGGCCCGGGTAGTTGCGGGCATGGAAGCCGGTGCAGAGCAGGACGATGTGACCGTCGACCGTCACGCCGCTCTTGGCCTCGGCCGCCTCCATGTCGGCGACCGTGATGTCGCCGAGGTCGGGGATGTGGCGCAGGTCGAAGCACACGGCCTTGCCCATGAACATCTCGAGCGGCATCTCGTCGACGGGCTGTCCGTTCGGGTTGACGTGAAGGAACGCGTCAACGTGGGTGCCGACGTGATCGAGCATCGCGATGAAGTTGGTCTGGAACGTCATCGCGTCGCCGGGGACGCCGAGTCCGAGGGCGGCCGAGCTCTCGTGGCTGAGATGGGTGGTGAGCACCGGCCGCTGGAAGAGCTTGTGGGCCGGCATGTTGTCCTCGATCAGGAGGCTCAGGTCGACGACGCGCTGGGGCATGACGGTTCCTTGTCGGGCATGGGAGACCGTTCGCGGCGCCGCCCGGTGCCGCGTCGGATCGGGTCTTCGGAGGTGCCGTTCTCAGGCGGCTTTCTTCTTGCCGAGGAAGGTCTCCATGACCTCCGGGTCGCGGGCGAGAAGCCTGCTCGGGCCGTCCCGCACCACGCGCCCTTGCGCCACCACGTAGGCGTGGTCGGCGATGGCCAGCGCGTAGGATGCGAGCTGCTCGACGAGAAGAATGGTGAGGCCCTGCCGGTTGAGCTCGCGCAGGACGCCGATCAACTGCTCGACGACCCGGGGAGCGAGGCCGAGCGAAAGTTCGTCGATGACGAGGAGGTCGGGCTCGGCCATCAGCCCGCGGGCTATGGCGAGCATCTGCTGTTCGCCGCCCGACATGCTTCCGGCGGTTTGGCGAACGCGCTCGCGCAAGCGCGGGAACAGGGCGAGTGAACGCTCCAGGGCCTCCCTCGAGCGCTTGGTCTTCAGCCCCCCGTGGGCATAGGCGCCCAGGATGAGGTTGTCCTCGACCGTCTGGTCCGGGAAGATGAGCCGCCCCTCCGGCACCATCGCGAGTCCGCGGGCCACCTTCGCATGGGCGGGAAGCCGCGTGACCTCCTCGCCTTTGAACAGGACGCGCCCGGCGCTCGGGCGCACGAGCCCGGTGAGGCCGCGCATCAGGGACGTCTTGCCGGCGCCGTTGTTGCCGATCACGGCAACCAACTGACCGCGTCGTACGGTCAGGCTCGCACCGCGGAGTGCCGTCACCGCGCCGTAGCGGACCTCCAAGTCCTCGACCACCAGAAGGGGAGTATCGGTCATCAGGCGGCCTCCTCGTCGAGGATGGCGGAGGGACCGCCGAAATAGGCCTCGATCACCCGCGGGTCGGCCTGCACCGCCTCCGGCCGGTCGCTCGCGATGATCTGGCCATAGTCGAGCACTGTCACGGTGTCGGCCACAGCCATGATAAGGTCGACGTGATGCTCGATGAGCAGCACCGAGACGCCGAGCCCGGCAATCTTCCGGATCATCGCCTCCAGCTCGTCGATCTCGTGCGTTGTCAGTCCGGCGGCGGGTTCGTCGAGGAGCAGCAGGCGCGGACGCGTGGCCAGCGCCCGGGCGATCTCCAGGCGGCGCTGGTGGCCGAAGGGCAGGAAGCGTGCCTGCTCGTTGGCCGCGTCGTTGAGGCCGACGAAGTCGAGGAGGCCGATCGCGGCAGCGCGGCAGGCGGCCTCCTCACGGCGGAAGCGGGGCGTGCGCAGGATCGCGCTGGGCAGGCTGTAGCCGAGATGGTGGAAGCCACCCACCATGACGTTTTCCAGAACCGTCATCTGACCGAACAGCTCGGTGTTCTGGAAGGTGCGGGCGAGGCCGAGCCGCGCGATGCCGTGGACCTTGCAGCCGACGAGGTCGGTCCCGTCGAGGTGCACGCCTCCTTCGCTCGGCCGGTAGAAGCCCGAGATCGTGTTGACGAAGGTCGACTTGCCGGCCCCGTTCGGTCCGATCAGGGCATGGATCTCGCCCGGGGCGACCCGGATGCTCGCGGCGTCCAGGGCCGTGAGCCCGCCGAAGCGAACGGTCAGGCGGTCGGTCTCCAGGCTCGCGGGCTCGCGGGCCGCCATGATCTCGGCGACGGGGGTACCCTCGGCCGGATCGACGCCGCGCGGGCCGGGGCGTAGGCGAGCGTAAAGGCTGCCAAGCGTACCCAGAACGCCGCCGGGGAGACCAAACATCACCGCGAGGAGCAGGGCGCCGTAGGCGAATTTCTGCCACTCGGCGAAGCGCTGCAGCACTTCCGGCAGATAGGTCAGGATGAAGGCCCCGAGCACGGGGCCGAAGGTCGAGGCCGCTCCCCCTAAGATCACCATCAGCAGGAAGCGGACGGAATCGGCGAAGGTGAAGATGTCGGGCGAGATATAGGCGTTCAGGAAGGCGTAGAAGCTGCCGGCGATTCCCGCCGTGACCGCCGCGACGGCGAAGGCGAGCGTGCGGATCCCCGTGGCGCCGATGCCGAGGCTGCGCGCGGCCGTCTCGCTCTGGGCGACCGCCAGCATGGCGCGGCCGTAGCCCGAGTGTTTCAGATTGTGCGTCGCCAGCGTGGCGAGGAAGAGCGTGACCGCGAGCACCGCGTAGAAGGTGTAGCCCGAGAGCGGGTACCCGAAGAGGTTCGGGCCGGGGATGCCGGTGAGCCCCGTGGTCCCGCCGGTGAGGCTCTGCCACTCGATGGCGACGTTCTCGACGATGAGGCCGAAGGCGATCGTCACCACGGCGAGATAGACGCCCCGCACCCGCACGCTCGGATAGGCGAGAGCCGCGCCGAAGAGGCCGGCGACGACTGCCGCGCCGACGCTTGCGAGCACGAGGTCGAGGCCGAACCGGATCGCCAGGATCGCGCCGGTATAGGCGCCGAGCGCGAACAGACCCGCCTGCCCCAGGGAGACGAGGCCGGTGAGGCCGACGAGGACGTTCAGGCCGACCGCGATAACGCCGTAGATCAGGAACAGCATGAACAGGCGCAGTTCGTACTCGTTGCCGGAGGTGAGCGGCACGACGACGAGGATGGCCGCGAGCAGCGCGAAGCCGAGGATGTGGAGGGCCTTCATACCTTGAAGATCTCCCGGCGGCCGAACAGGCCCTGAGGGAAGGCGAGGAGCACGAGGATCATGGCGCTGAAGCCGACGATCTCGCGCGCCGCCGTCGAGACGTAGCCCTCGACGAACTTCTCCATGACCCCGAAGGCGAGGCCGGCCAGGACGACGCCCGGCCCGCTGGTGATGCCGCCGATGATGGCGACCGCGAAGCCCTTCAGCCCGAGCAGCACGCCCATGCTGGCCGAGGCCTGGATCACGGGTGCGACGAGTACGCCTGCGCCTGCCCCGAACATGGCGGCGAGACCGAAGGAGAACATCACGATCCGATCGACGTCGATGCCCATCAGGGCCGCCGCCTGCCGGTTGTAGGCCACCGCCTGCATCGCGCGCCCGACCAGGGTTCGCCGCTGCATCACGTGGAGCCCCACCATCGCCAGCACCGCGACCGCCGGGATGACGAGTTCCTGCGGGTAGACGCCTGCGCCGAAGATCGAGATGGGGCCGGCGACGCCGGGCGACGGCAGCGGGCGGGAGAAGCCGCCGAACTGCATGGTGGCGAGCGATTCCGCCATGATCCCGACCGCGATGGTGGTCAGCATCCAGCCGATCGAGGCGTTGGCGCCGATGAAGGGACGCACCGCGAAGCGCTCCAGCACAACGCCGAACAGGGCCCCGGCCAGGATCGCCAGGAGGCAGGCGAGCGGCAGCGGCAGGCCGGCATCGACGCCCATCACCGCGAGCACCGCGCCGATCATCAGAGTGTCGCCGTGGGCGAAGTTCACGGCCTTGGCGGCCGACCACATGATGTGGAAGCCGAGCGCGACCAGGGCGTAGATGCCTCCGATCGCGAGGCCCGAAAGGGTGTATTGCAGGGCGGTCGTCATGGCTGCCGCGGGGGCTCCCGATGCGAGGCGGGCGGGTCGTTCAGCGGAGTCGGGGCGGTCCGGCCCGGTGAGGGGGGATCCGGACGAACCGCCCCGGCCCCTCCCGCTGGGGAAGGAGCGAGAGGCGCGCGCGCCTTCAGTTCGTCTTGCCGTACGGGGTCTGCGCGATCGGCAGCAGCTTGCCGTCGGACCAGACGGTCAGCTTGTAGTAGCTCGGCAGGATCGCGTCCTGGCGCTCGGGGTCGGAGGCGTCGAAGGCGGGGTCGTACTTGGCGACGAGGCCGTCGTACTTGACCTGATAGAGCGCCTCGCGGACCTTCTTCCAGTCGTAGGCGCCGGCCTTCTCGATCGCCTGCGCCACGATGTGGACGGCGTCGTAGGCATTGGCGATTCCGGAGCCCATCTTGATCTGCGCCGGATCCTTCAGGCCGTACTTCGCCTGGATCTTCTGCCAGAGCGCCTGGCCCTTGGGGTCGAGGTCGCCCATGAAGCTGTAGGTCTGCACGACCTCGACGCCGTTGGCGAGCGGGCCGGCGAGCTCGCCGAGATTGCCGGCGATGCCCCAGGCGCCGATGATGGTGGGCTTGAACCCGACCTTGTCCATCGAGCGGACGAGCTGGTTGCCCTCGCGGTCAAGGGCCCAGAACAGGGCGACGTCGGCACCGGCATCCCGCGCGCGGATCGCCTGCGCGGTCATGTCCTGGTCGTTCCAGTTGAAGGTCTCGACGGCGACGAGCTCTTTGCCGCCCTTGGCGATGGCCGCCTTCACGTCAGGAACCGCGCCGTTGCCCCAGCCGGTGTTCTCGTAGAAGAAGGCGATCTTACCAGTCTTCGAGACCTTGGCGGCCTGCTCGACGAGGAAGCGGGCGACCCATTTGTCCTTGGCGGAGACCCGGAACATGTAGTTCGGGCTGCGGCCGTTCTCGATCGCCTGGGTGTTGGCGGCGAGTACGCCGACGAAGGGAATCCCGATGGCGTGCACCGGTTCGACCTGCGCCACCGAGACAGTGGAGTGATAGCCGCCGAGGATTACCACGCACTTGTCGGCAAGCGCGATGCGCCGTGTGTTGTCGATGCCCCGCGGCGGGGCGCCGGCGTCGTCGTACTGGACGAAGCGCAGCGGCTTGCCGAGTACGCCGCCCTTCGCGTTGATCTCGTCGATGGCGATCTCGGCCCCCATCTTGATTGCTTGGCCACCGAACGCCGCTGGGCCAGTGATCGCGGCGGAGTTACCGATGCAGGGCTCTTGCTGAGCCAGTGCCGTACCAGGAATCGTGATAGCAAAAGGCGCAGCCAGGAATAGGCCGCGCAAATACTTGCGCGCATCCATGAATGGACTCCGATTTCCTGATGATGATCCGGGCTCGGTTCCGATCCTCGGTCGACGAGCGTCAGGCTACGCAACGAATACAGCAGACATCAAAGACAAATTTCCGATACGAGCTATTGGAAATTCCTATGAGCATGGATCATAGGCTGAGATGCGGCTGGTATCAGTTTGCCAAACCCTTGCATTGCAAAACGAAATTTTGGCGCGGTGCACATAGCTTGCGCAGATTGCCCAGGTCGAGAGCAGTTTGACATCACCGTGGTGTTCCGCGGATCCTGGCGAACGTCCCCGGTAGGATCGCCATGGATCTCCGTCAGCTTCGGTATTTCGCGCAGATCGCAGAGAGCGGGAACGTCTCGCGGGCTGCCGAGGTGCTGCGAATCGCGCAGCCCTCGCTTAGCCAGCAGATGCTCAACCTTGAGGAGGAACTCGGTGTCGATCTGCTGTTTCGACATGCCCGCGGAGTCACGCCGACGGAACTCGGGCTCAAGTTCTACGAGCACGCGCGGCGCATCCTGCAGGAGGTCGAGCGTGCGAAGGAGGTCGTGCGCTCCCAGGCGACGAGCCCGAGCGGACGCATCTCGGTCGGGCTGCCGACTTCGGCCTGCCGGGGTCTGTCGCTGCCGCTGTACCGGGCGATCTCGGACGCGCTGCCGAACATCACCCTGCACGTCGTCGAAGCAATGAGCGGCACGCTCGACGAGTGGATCCAGTCGGGCCGACTCGACGTCGCCCTGCTCTACGACCACAAAGCCTTCGAGCACGTGGCTTGGACCGAGATGATGGTCGAAGACCTGATGTTCATTGTGCCGGCGGCTCATCCGCTCGCCGCCCGCCGCCAGATCTCATTCCGGCAGGTCTTCAACCAAGCGCTTCCGGTTGTACTCCCGGGCCGCCCGAACGTGCTGCGCACCGTGATCGAACAGCTCGCGGCCCGCCACGATGTCACACCGACGGCAACGGACTGCGAGAGCCTGCCCGCGATCGCGGAGCTCGTGCGCGCTCAGGCCTTCGCGACCGTCATGCCGCATTTCGCCTTGGCTGCGGAAATCGAGGGTGGCGAGATGGTCGCGATACCGATCGTCGATCCAACGCCATCCTGGAGGCTCTCGGTGGTGGTCTCCCAACGAACGCTGAATGCCCGCGGCAGCGAGGCTGTCGCCGAAATTCTGGCGGGCGTGATCGGCGGTCTTGTCGAGCGCTCCGTTTGGCGCGCCCGCCTCAAGCCGACGGAGCGTTCGGCTACCGTGCGCACGCGCGCCTGAATGGCGCTCCCTGCTTCAGCCAACCGCCGCAAACCGTAAAAATGATCGGGGGCGTGGCGAATCTGAGCTTGGCTTGCCCTTCAACTGTCATCCGAAGCACCGCTGCGCCACGGTGAGCAGTCCTCCGTATTTGTTCGAGCCACTGACCGGTCAGGGACGCCTCAAGGCCTTCACCTGAGCCGCGGCGGCCGTCCGCTTGCCGATGACCCAGGTCTCGAAGCGGACAGGCCGCGATCGGCCTGGACCGGCCGGCCGCAGTGCGCCCAAACAGCGATCCGAGGTCCGCGTCCCCGTTCTGGTGCTGGTCGGCGAGCATGACCAAGCAACCCCGCCTGCCATGGCGCGCGAACTCGCTGCCGGCCTTCCGGATGCTAGAGGCTGTTATAGACCTGGTTGGGGCCGATGCTCAGATGAGTGGAGATGAGCCCTGCCCGCAAGCCGTATCCGTCCGACGTTTCCGATGAGGCGTGGGCTCTGGTCGCGCCCTACCTGACACTGCTGCGCGAGGATGCCGGTCAGCGTGAGCATGCCTTGCGCGAGGTCTTCAACGGGCTGCGATACGTTGTCTGGAGCGGCTGCCCGTGGCGGCTGATGCCTCACGGCCTGCCGCCCTGGTTTGCCGTGTATCAGCAGGCCCAGCGCTGGCTAGCAGCCGGCTGTTTCGAGCAACTGGCCGAAAATCTACGCGCGGTGCTGCGCCTCGGGTCGGGCGCCGGAGCCGAGGGCGGCCGTGCTCGACAGCCGAACCTTACGTTCTTCTCCCGAGAGCGGCGAGCGGGCCGGCTACGATGGGGCCAAGCACAAGAAGGGCTCGAAGCTGCACATGGCGGTGGACATGCTCGGCCACCTCCTGGCGCTGCACGTCACCTCCGCCGATGCCGATGATCGGGCACAGGTGGGCCGGCTGGCAGAGGCCGTGCAGGCGGCGACCGGTGAGAGTGTCGAGGTCGCCTTCGTCGATCAGGGCTACACCGGTGAGAAGCCGGCCGCGGCAGCCCGCGAGCACGGCGTCGAACTGGAGGTGGTGAAGCTGCCCGAGGCCAATCGCGGCCTCGTGCTTCTCCCATGCCGTTGGGTCGTGGAGCGTTCTTTCGCCTGGGCCACCCGTTTCCGCAGGCTTGTCAAAGATTACGAGCACTATGCCATCACCCTGGCAGACCTGCACCT
Organism: Methylobacterium sp. P1-11; assembly: GCF_008329595.1. Classification (NCBI taxonomy): domain Bacteria; kingdom Pseudomonadati; phylum Pseudomonadota; class Alphaproteobacteria; order Hyphomicrobiales; family Methylobacteriaceae; genus Methylobacterium; species Methylobacterium sp. P1-11. The sequence goes on along the minus strand of NZ_NPKS01000021.1, from coordinate 480 downwards.
CGTCGCTTTCGTCAGCCTCATGCTCAGGCAGGCCGCTCAACTCGCCACAGGTTCATCACAGCCTCTAGACACCGCGCCATCGAAGATGGTGCTTGTGGATGGCTGGATCGCCCCTGAATAACACGACGAGGCGCAAGTCAAATCCTCAGCGCGAGGTTTCCCCCTTTTCCGGTTCCCGAAGGAAGCGGTGGCGAGATTTTGCCGATAAAGACTTCAAGTGTAATGATCGCTCCGGAGACCTGAATCCAACAAAACGATAGGTTCTTGCGAACAAGCCGAGCCAGTGAACGGCGGCTGACAAGCGCCATTGCAGACATGGGAGGTCATTGGCCGAAGGCTCTGGCCGTCAGGGCTGTTCCGTCAGAGCTGGATCTTGCCTATCGTCGCCCCGAGTGGAAGCGGTGACGCCAGCCCTCATTGAGCCTGCGCTCCTCCGCGCTCTCCTCCGGGACAGCTTCCAGATGCAGCAGGATCATCGCG
>NZ_NPKS01000020.1:0-119776 GCF_008329595.1 Methylobacterium sp. P1-11 | reverse complement strand
CTGATCGTGCCGGTGGCCATGGAAGAGAAGCTGCGCTTCGCCATCCGCGAGGGCGGCCGCACCGTCGGCGCCGGCGTCGTCGCCGCCATCAACGACTGAACCTGTACGGTCCGGGGCGGCGTCACGCGCCGCTCCGCCTCTCCCGCGCCGGCCTCCGACTCGACGGAGGCCGGCGTTGCTGTTTCGGGTCGCCGGTCAGTCTCACCGGAGCCGCCGCGCGGCGCTCGGCGCGCTGGATCCCGGATCAGGGTCCGCTCTCGCTCCACCCATGCGGGAAAGGGGCAGCGCAGGACCGAGCGCCATCCCTGTCCCGGGCGCATGCGGCGCCAGCGGAACGGGTCCCGGGACCCGGCGGCAGGAGGCGCCGCGAAAGCGGCTCTCCTGCGCCTCCGATCAGCCCTATGCGTCGGGTAACCCCTTGCAAGCCGGGCCGCGATGAGGCATTGGGCGGTGCGCTAGGAGTGTAGCTCAACTGGTCAGAGCGCCGGTCTCCAAAACCGGAGGTTGCGGGTTCGAGTCCCTCCACTCCTGCCAGACATTCAGCCCGATCCCGCGCGGTGGCCCGGTCGACAAGCCGGGGGAGTTGCGCTAGAGCGGGCGCAATCCGAGATCTGAAGCGACCGTCGGTGCGGGCCCATCCGGGTCCTCGGCGCCGACATTCGCATTCCCGGATGCGGTCTCTGCCTCGGGGCCGAACACGCACAGACACTGGCACCATGGCATCGAACGAAGCGACCAAGAAGGTGGACCTGGTGCGCGGCGCAGCCCGCGGCCCCGCGAATCCGCCGCCGGCCCGGCCGGCGACGCCGGCTCGCGCGCCGCAGAAGCGCGCCACGCCCGGCGAGTTCTTCGCGCAGGTCCGCGACGAGGCCCGCAAGGTGACGTGGCCGACCCGCCGGGAGACCACGATCACGACGATCATGGTCTTCGTGATGGTCGTGGCCGCAAGCCTGTTCTTCACGGTCGTGGACCAGGCCCTGCGCTTCGTGGTCGGCCTGATCCTGGGCGTCTGAATCGGAGGCGTCTGAGGGCGGCTCGCCGTCGATCGGGGGAGGCCCCGCGGACTTGTCGGAGTTGAACGGAACCGTGTCGAAGCGCTGGTATATCGTCCACGCCTACTCGAACTTCGAGAACAAGGTCGCCCAGTCCATCAAGGACCAGGCGGCCCAGCGCGGGCTGACCGAGCTGTTCGACGAGGTGATGGTCCCGACCGAGAAGGTCGTGGAGGTGCGCCGCGGCCGGAAGGTCGATGCCGAGCGCAAGTTCTTCCCCGGCTACGTCCTGGTGAAGTGCGACCTCACCGACGAGGTCTACCACCTCATCAAGAACACCCCGAAGGTCACGGGCTTCCTCGGCGCCGACAAGTCGAAGCCGGTTCCGATCCCCGACGCCGAGGCCGAGCGGATCAAGGGTCAGGTCGCCGAGGGCGTCGACCGGCCGAAGCCCTCGATTTCCTTCGAGATCGGCGAGACCGTCCGGGTCGCCGATGGCCCGTTCGCCAGCTTCAACGGCACCGTCGAGGAGATCGACGACGCCCGCTCCCGCCTCAAGGTGGCCGTGTCGATCTTCGGCCGCGCCACTCCGGTGGAGCTCGAATACGCCCAGGTCGAGAAGGCCTGAGCCTCCTGAATTCGGCGGCCCCGAGGCCGCCGCGTCATTCCGGCCGTCCCTGAGCGACGGCCGCGAACTTGCCCCATCCTCCTGAGGCTGGGGCATCATCCGCGGGAGATCCGCCCGGCCTCGCCTCCGGGATTCACGGCTCGCACCGCGACCTGCAACCGTCCGACCCGCCGCGCTTCAGGCCGCGTGGGGGCGGATTCTCATTGGGAGCAGTCCCATGGCGAAGAAGATCACGGGCTACGTGAAGCTTCAGGTCCCGGCCGGCGCAGCGAACCCGTCGCCGCCGATCGGTCCCGCGCTCGGTCAGCGCGGCCTCAACATCATGGAATTTTGCAAGGCCTTCAACGCGAAGACCGCGCAAATGGAGAAGGGCACCCCCATCCCGGTGATCATCACCGCGTATCAGGACCGCTCCTTCACCTTCGAGATGAAGCAGCCCCCGGTCACCTTCTTCCTGAAGAAGGCCGTCGGCCTGAAGATCGGCAAGAAGCCGGCCTCCGGCTCGAAGACCCCCGGCAAGGGCCCGACCGTCGGCAAGATCTCCGAGGCGCAGCTGCGCGAGATCGCCGAGAAGAAGATGCCCGACCTCAACTGCGACTCGATCGAGTCGGCCGTTGCCATGATCCGCGGCTCCGCCCGGGCCATGGGCCTCGAAGTCACGGCCTGAGGGAGGACATCATGGCTAAGGAAGGCAAGCGCATCCGCGCCGCCCGCGAGGGCATCGAGGTCACCAAGCTCTATCCCCTCGACGAGGCGATCAAGCTGGTGAAGGAGCGGGCCACCGCGAAGTTCGACGAGACCGTCGAGGTCTCGATGAATCTCGGCGTCGATCCCCGTCACGCGGACCAGATGGTCCGCGGCGTCTGCAACCTGCCGAACGGCTCCGGCCGGACGGTGCGCGTGGCGGTCTTCGCCCGCGGCGCCAAGGCGGACGACGCCAAGGCCGCGGGTGCCGACATCGTCGGCGCCGAGGATCTCCTGGAGATCGTGCAGAGCGGCAAGATCGAGTTCGATCGCTGCATCGCGACCCCCGACATGATGCCGCTGGTCGGCCGTCTCGGTAAGGTGCTGGGCCCGCGCGGCCTGATGCCGAACCCGAAGGTCGGCACCGTCACCATGGACGTTAAGGGTGCCGTGGCCGGCGCCAAGGGCGGCTCCGTGGAGTTCCGCGTCGAGAAGGCCGGTATCGTCCATGCCGGCGTCGGCAAGGTCTCGTTCGACGCCGACAAGCTGGTCGAGAACATCAAGGCCTTCGCGGACGCGGTCGCCAAGGCCAAGCCCGCCGGCGCCAAGGGCACCTACGTCCAGCGCATCGCCGTCACCTCGACGATGGGCCCCGGCGTGAAGGTCGAGCCGAACACCGTGCTCACCGCCTGACGCAAGGCGAATCGTCCACGCTGCGCAGCGCCCGGCCGGAAACGGCCGGGCGTTTTCTGTTGCGGGGGCGACAATGGAGCGGCCGTCCGGGACCCGGCCACCGCTTGCCGCAGAGCGGCACCATGTCCCTCACGCCATTCTTAACTCCGGAGGGGGGCGCCAACGGGCACGGCTGTGCTAGATATCCCATCATGCGATGCACCCTGACGGTCACCTCGAAGCGACGCATCCTGTGCGTCTTTCCCGCCTACACGCCGTCCTTCGGGACATTCTCCCATGCCTACCCGCTGATGGGCGGGGTGAAGGCGTTCATGCCGCCGCAGGGGCTGCTGCTGATCGCGGCCTACATGCCGGAGGCGTGGGAATGCCGGTTCATCGATGAGAATATCCGCCGCGCGGGTCCGGCCGATTTCGCCTGGGCGGACGCGGTTTTCGTCTCCGGCATGCACATCCAGGAGCCGCAGATCCACGACATCCGCGACCGCGCTCACGCGGCCGGCAAGGTCACGGTGCTGGGCGGCCCCTCCGTCTCGGGTGCGCCCGAGAAGTATCGCGATTTCGACTACCTCCATATCGGCGAGATCGGCGATGCCACCGATCAGCTCGTCGCGCGCCTCGACGCCGACCTCACGCCGCCGCCTGCCCAGATCGTGCTGGAGACGAAGGACCGCCTCGCCCTCGCGGACTTCCCAGCCCCGGCCTACGAGGCGGCGCCGCTCAAGCGCTACCTGATCGGCTCCCTGCAATTCTCGTCGGGCTGTCCCTATCGCTGCGAGTTCTGCGACATCCCGCAGCTCTACGGCCGCCAGCCGCGCCTGAAGAGTCCGGAGCAGATGTGCGCCGAACTCGACGCCATCATCAGCCAGCCGGGCCATCCGGCGGTGGTCTACTTCGTCGACGACAATTTCATCGGCAATCGCAAGGCGACCCGCGAGATGCTGCCGCATCTCGTCGAATGGCAGAAGAAGAACAACTACCCGCTGCAGTTCGCCTGCGAGGCGACGCTGAACATGGCCAAGCAGCCCGAGATCCTCGAGCTGATGCGGCAGGCGAACTTCATGACGGTGTTCGTCGGCATCGAGACGCCGGAGGCGGAGGCGCTCAAGGGCATCGACAAGACCCACAACGCCGCAGTGCCAATGTACGAGGCGATCGAGACCCTCAATTCCTACGGGCTCGAGGTGACCTCGGGCATCATCCTAGGTCTCGATTCCGACACCGACAAATCCGAGCAGAACCTGATCGACTTCATCGACCGCTCGGCGATTCCGGTCCTGACCATCAACCTGCTCCAGGCCCTGCCCAAGACCCCGCTCTGGGACCGGCTGGAGCGCGAAGGCCGGCTCCTCCACGATGCCAGCCTGGAATCGAACGTCCTGTTCAAGCGCCCCCACGATTCCGTGGTCAGCAGCTGGCGGCGGGCGATCGCGCATGCCTACGATCCGGAGAGGATCTTCGAGCGTTTCAAGCACCAATGCGCGGTGACCTATCCGAACCGGATCACCACGCCGACCGCCGGCAAGCTGACCTTCACCAACCTGCGCCGGGGTCTGATCCTCGGCTTCAACATCATCACCCGGGTCGGGATCTTCTCGGATTATCGCAAGCCGTTCTGGAGCGCGGCCGGGTACGCGCTGAAGCGGGGGCAGATCGAGGCCGTGTTCAACATGGGCTTCGTCGCCCACCACCTGATCCGCTTCACCCGCGAGGCCCTGCGCGGCGAGCACAACGCCTCCTTCTACGCCGCCAAGGCCGCGGAGGCGAAGGAAGCCCGCGAACGGAGCTGGTGGGAGGCCGCAAGGCGCAAACTGGTGCCCGAGCGCGAGGCGGCGTAGTTTGGATCCCGCATGCGACGACCTGCGGACCGGCCTCGAGGTTCGGCAGGCCATCGGCTGGCCGGAGGTGCGGCCGGTGCGACGGACATGCCAGTCTTGACCTCATCCTGAGTTGCGGGAGCGCAGCGGAGGCCTCGAAGGAGGCCTCTATGGGTCGCAGCGGGTTCTGGAGCCCTCCTTCGAGGCCGCTGAAGCGCGCACCTCAGGATGAGGTGGAGGATTGGGTATCGGCCGGTCTTGACCGACGCGCGTTCGAGATCGCGCTGTCGGAGAGGTCATCGAGCGGCGGACACAGCCGCGGGCCGCGCCTGAACCGCTTACCCATGCGTCTCGGGCTCTTCTCCTGCGCAAGTCCTTGCCTGCGGCGGAAAAGTCGCGCTTCGGCCCTTGGCAGGCGGCTTGCCAGGCTCTATACACCGCGCCTCACGCATTTCATCCTCACGGAAGGAGAACGGCCAATCGGCCGGTTTCCGCTCGAAATGTCGCCCGGGCAACCGGGTGGCAAAGGCCGGCAGGATCCAGGGGGCGACGAGCCCCGCGGAGCCTTGTCCGGCCATGTCCTGTCCGAGACTGCAGGTGCCGGTTCGCCGGCTTAATCCGCCAGCCTGCACAGACGGGGAAGACCGAATTCGAAAAGCCTCGCCCCGGCCCCCGGCTGCGGAGAGGTGTCGGTTTGAACCAACTCGCCCGAGGCGGCCTCCAGGGGTGCGCACGGGGACAGGGCCGCGAAGCGTCGTTCGGACGTTCCCGGTCTTACGGCCGAGATCACGTCCGGGCGGCATGTGCAACCGGCGGACCCGACACCGGGTTCCGCCAACCGGAGAGAGCCCAGTGGACCGGACAGCTAAAGCTGATCTCGTCTCGACGCTCAACGGCGTGTTCAATCAGAGCGCCGTCGTCGTCGTGGCCCACTACAAGGGCCTCACGGTCGCCGACATGCAGAAGCTGCGTTCGCAGATGAAGCAGGCTGGCGCCACCGTGAAGGTCGCCAAGAACAGCCTCGCCGGCATCGCACTCGATGGCACGGACGTCGCCTCCATCAAGCCGCTCCTGAAGGGCCCGACCCTGCTCGCCTATTCCGGCGACCCGGTCGCTGCCGCCAAGGTCGCGGTGGATTTCGCCAAGGTCAACGACAAGCTCGTGATCCTCGGCGGCGCGATGGGGAAGACCGCCCTGAACCCGGACGGCGTGAAGGCTCTCGCCTCGCTCCCGTCCCTCGACGAACTGCGCGCCAAGATCGTGGGCCTCGTACAGGCGCCCGCGACGAAGATCGCTCAGGTCGTCAACGCGCCGGCGGCCAAGCTCGCCCGCGTGTTCGGGGCCTATGCCAAGAAGGACGAGGCCGCCTGAGGCCCTTCAAAAATCACCTGTTCGAACCGATATCTGAGAGGAATTGAAAATGGCTGATCTTGCCAAGCTCGTCGACGACCTGTCCTCGCTGACCGTGCTCGAGGCCGCTGACCTGGCCAAGATGCTCGAAGAGAAGTGGGGCGTCTCGGCCGCCGCTGCCGTCGCCGTCGCTGCCGGCCCGGCCGCCGGTGGCGCCGCCGCCGCCGTCGAGGAGCAGACCGAGTTCACGGTTGTCCTGGCTTCCGCCGGCGACAAGAAGATCGAGGTCATCAAGGAGGTCCGCGCGATCACCGGCCTGGGCCTCAAGGAAGCCAAGGACCTGGTCGAGGGCGCGCCGAAGCCGGTCAAGGAAGGCGTCGCCAAGGACGAGGCCGAGAAGCTCAAGGCTCAGCTCGAGAAGGCTGGCGCCAAGGTCGAGCTCAAGTAAGTCGACGATGGGCCGGGACCGGCCCATCACCCCACGAAGGTCCGTTTCGGGCCTGTCGTGACCGGAGCCCGCGGGTGTTGCACCCGCGGGCTTTAGGCCGCTTCGGCGGATGGTCCCGAAAGGGGCTGGCGAGACATTCGGTTCGGTGGCGCGGCCCGGCGGGGCGCGCGTTGCGGCCCGGTGCGGGAGGTCCCTGTCGGGAACGCTTCCCCGGGCGAGAGGTACGCGGGTAGGAGCGAGGTCACATGGCCAACACGCTGGTCGGTCGCAAGCGCATTCGGAAGTTCTTCGGCAAGATCAAGGAAGTTGCCGAGATGCCGAACCTCATCGAGGTTCAGAAGGCGTCCTACGACCAGTTCCTGATGGTCGACGAGCCCGAAGGCGGGCGCGGCGACGAGGGACTGCAGAGCGTGTTCAAGTCGGTGTTCCCGATCTCCGACTTCGCCGCCACGGCCCTTCTCGAATTCGTGCGCTACACGTTCGAGGCGCCCAAATACGACGTGGACGAGTGCCGCCAGCGCGGCATCACCTTCGCGGCGCCGCTGAAGGTGACGCTCCGCCTCATCGTGTTCGATGTCGATCCCGACACCCAGGCGAAGTCGGTGAAGGACATCAAGGAGCAGGACGTCTACATGGGCGACATGCCCCTGATGACGGAGAACGGCACCTTCATCGTCAACGGCACCGAGCGCGTCATCGTCTCGCAGATGCACCGCTCGCCGGGCGTGTTCTTTGACCACGACAAGGGCAAGACCCACTCGTCGGGCAAGCTCCTGTTCGCCGCCCGCATCATCCCCTACCGGGGCTCCTGGCTCGACGTCGAGTTCGACGCCAAGGACATCGTGCATGTCCGCATCGACCGGAAGCGCAAGCTGCCGGCGACGTCGCTGCTCTATGCCCTCGGGCTCGACGGCGAGGAGATCCTGTCGACCTTCTACAACAGGGTCGTCTACGACCGGGACGGCGCCGATTGGCGCGTGCCGTTCGATGCCGAGCGCATGAAGGGCATGAAGGCCACCGTCGACCTGATCGACGCCGATTCCGGCGAGGTCGTGCTCGAGGCGGGCAAGAAGCTCAACGCCCGCAACGCCCGCCAGATCACCGAGAAGGGCACCAAGTTCCTCAAGGCGACCGACGAGGATCTCGTCGGCCAGTACATCGCCGAGGATCTGGTCAATGCGCAGACCGGCGAGATCTGGGCCGAGGCCGGCGAGGAGATCACCGACAAGCTCCTGAAGAGCCTGGAGGAGGTCGGAATCACCGAGCTGCCGGTGCTCGACATCGACCACGTCAACGTCGGTCCCTACATCCGCAACACGCTGGCGGTGGACAAGAATTCCAGCCGCGAGGGCGCGCTGTTCGACATCTACCGGGTCATGCGCCCGGGCGAGCCGCCGACCCTCGAGACCGCCGAGGCGATGTTCCACTCGCTGTTCTTCGATTCCGAGCGCTACGACCTCTCGGCTGTCGGCCGCGTGAAGATGAACATGCGCCTCGATCTCGACGCCGCCGACACGGTCCGCACCCTCCGCAAGGAGGACATGCTGGCGGTGGTCAAGGCGCTCGTGGAGCTGCGCGACGGCAAGGGTGAGGTCGACGACATCGACCACCTCGGCAACCGCCGCGTCCGCTCGGTGGGCGAGCTCATGGAGAACCAGTACCGCCTAGGCCTCCTGCGCATGGAGCGCGCCATCCGCGAGCGCATGAGCCAGGTCGACATCGACACGGTCATGCCGCAGGACCTGATCAACGCGAAGCCCGCGGCCGCGGCCGTACGCGAGTTCTTCGGCTCGTCGCAGCTCTCGCAGTTCATGGATCAGACCAACCCGCTCTCCGAGGTGACGCACAAGCGCCGCCTCTCGGCGCTCGGCCCGGGCGGTCTGACCCGCGAGCGTGCCGGCTTCGAGGTGCGCGACGTGCACCCGACCCATTACGGCCGCATCTGCCCGATCGAGACGCCGGAAGGCCCGAACATCGGCCTGATCAACTCGCTCGCCACCTTCGCGCGGGTGAACAAGTACGGCTTCATCGAGACCCCGTTCCGCCGCGTCCGCGACGGCGTGGTCACCGACGAGGTCGCCTACCTGTCGGCCATGGAGGAGGCGAAGTACTATGTCGCCCAGGCCAACGCCCAGATGGACGAGAACAAGAAGCTGACGGAGGACCTCGTGGTCTGCCGTCGGGCCGGCGACGTGATCGTCGTCGGGCCTGAGCGCGTCGACCTCATGGACGTCTCGCCCAAGCAGCTCGTCTCGGTCGCCGCGGCTTTGATCCCGTTCCTCGAGAACGACGACGCCAACCGCGCGCTCATGGGCTCGAACATGCAGCGCCAGGCGGTGCCGCTGGTCCGCGCCGACGCCCCGTTCGTGGGCACCGGCATGGAGGCGGTGGTCGCCCGCGATTCCGGCGCCGCCATCGCGGCCCGCCGTGCGGGCATCATCGACCAGGTGGACGCCACCCGTATCGTCATCCGCGCCACCGAGGAGGCCGACGCCAACAAGCCGGGCGTCGACATCTACCGCCTGCAGAAGTTCCAGCGCTCCAACCAGTCGACCTGCATCACGCAGAAGCCGCTGGTCCGCGTCGGCGAGTTCGTGAAGAAGGGTGAGATCATCGCCGACGGTCCCTCGACCGAGTTCGGTGAGCTGGCGCTCGGCCGGAACGTGCTCGTCGCGTTCATGCCGTGGAACGGCTACAACTTCGAGGACTCGATCCTGCTCTCCGAGCGGATCGTGAAGGATGACGTGTTCACCTCGATCCACATCGAGGAATTCGAGGTGATGGCCCGCGACACCAAGCTCGGGCCGGAGGAGATCACCCGCGACATCCCGAACGTTTCGGAAGAAGCGCTCAAGAACCTCGACGAGGCCGGCATCGTCTATATCGGCGCCGAGGTGAACGCCGGCGACATCCTCGTCGGCAAGATCACCCCGAAGGGCGAGAGCCCGATGACGCCGGAGGAGAAGCTGCTCCGCGCCATCTTCGGCGAGAAGGCCTCGGACGTGCGCGACACCTCCCTGCGGGTGCCGCCGGGCGTCACCGGCACGATCGTCGAGGTCCGGGTGTTCAACCGCCACGGCGTCGACAAGGACGAGCGCGCCCAGGCGATCGAGCGCGAGGAGATCGAGCGGCTCGCCAAGGACCGCGACGACGAGCAGGCGATCCTCGACCGCAACACCTACGCCCGTCTGGCGGACGTGCTGATCGGTCAGGCGCCGGTGGCCGGCCCGAAGGGCTTCAAGAAGGACACGACGCTCACCCGCGAGCTGATCAACGACTATCCGCGCTCGCAATGGTGGCAGTTCGCCGTCATCGAGGACCGTCTCATGACCGAGATGGAGGCGATGCAGAAGCAGTACGACGAGTCGAAGAAGCGCCTCGAGCAGCGCTTCCTCGACAAGGTCGAGAAGCTGCAGCGCGGTGACGAGCTGCCGCCCGGCGTCATGAAGATGGTCAAGGTCTTCGTGGCGGTGAAGCGCAAGATCCAGCCGGGCGACAAGATGGCCGGCCGTCACGGCAACAAGGGTGTCGTGTCGCGGATCGTGCCGATCGAGGACATGCCGTTCCTGGAGGACGGGACGCATGCCGACATCGTGCTCAACCCGCTGGGCGTGCCCTCGCGCATGAATGTCGGCCAGATCCTGGAGACGCACCTGGGCTGGGCGGCTGCGGGCCTGGGTCGCAAGGTGTCGAAGGCGGTGGACGCCTATCTGAAGACGCAGGACATCGCGCCGCTGCGGGAGGAGATGACGGCGATCTACTCCCCGGGCGAGCTCGACGGCCTGACGGACGAGGAGCTGGCCGAGGCCGGCAACAACGTCCGCCGCGGCGTGCCGATGGCCACGCCGGTCTTCAACGGCGCCAAGGAGGCCGACATCGAGCAGATGCTGGAGATGGCCGGTCTCGACCGCTCGGCGCAGTCGACGCTCTATGACGGGCGGACCGGCGAGCCCTTCGACCGCAAGGTCACGATGGGCTACATCTACATGCTGAAGCTGCACCACCTCGTGGACGACAAGATCCACGCCCGGTCGATCGGCCCGTACTCGCTCGTCACCCAGCAGCCGCTGGGCGGCAAGGCGCAGTTCGGTGGTCAGCGCTTCGGCGAGATGGAGGTCTGGGCGCTGGAGGCCTACGGCGCGGCCTACACGCTGCAGGAGATGCTCACGGTGAAGTCGGACGACGTGGCCGGCCGCACCAAGGTCTACGAGGCGATCGTCCGCGGCGACGACACGTTCGAGGCCGGCATCCCTGAGAGCTTCAACGTGCTCGTCAAGGAGATGCGCTCGCTCGGCCTCAACGTCGAGCTGACGTCTTCGAAGAAGGCCGCGAACGACCAGCTGGAGCCGCCGGCGGACGCGGCCGAGTAAGCCAAGAAAGCCACACCTCCCGTGGCGGCGGTTGCCCGCCGCCACGGTCGAGCGGGAAGGGGAGGGGCCTTCCGTGTTTGACGACGGTGAGCAGCGCCCGTGCGGGGTGCGGCGCCGGACCTTTTTCAGGACGCGGTGGCCCGGCGCGGGGCTGCCGGCGTCAACAAGGAGCGGATCATGAACCAAGAGGTCATGAACCTTTTCAACCAGCAGGCCACGCCGGTCAGCTTTGACCAGATCAAGATCTCGATCTCGTCCCCGGAGAAGATCCTCTCCTGGTCGTACGGCGAGATCAAGAAGCCAGAGACGATCAACTACCGGACCTTCAAGCCCGAGCGTGACGGCCTGTTCTGCGCGCGCATCTTCGGACCGATCAAGGATTACGAGTGCTTGTGCGGCAAGTACAAGCGCATGAAGTACAAGGGCGTCATCTGCGAGAAGTGCGGCGTCGAGGTCACCCTCGCGCGCGTCCGGCGCGACCGCATGGGCCATATCGAGCTGGCCGCCCCCGTCGCGCATATCTGGTTTCTGAAGTCGCTGCCCTCGCGCATCGGCCTGCTGCTCGACATGGCGCTCAAGGACCTCGAGCGGATCCTGTACTTCGAGTCGTACTGCGTCATCGAGCCGGGCCTCACCCCCCTGAAGGAGCGTCAGCTCCTGTCGGAGGAGGAGTACCTGCGCGCGCAGGAGGAGTACGGTGAGGATAGCTTCACCGCCATGATCGGCGCCGAGGCCATCCGGCGCATCCTGCAGGAACTCGACCTCGACAAGATCGCCAACGATCTGCGCGAGGAGATCGCGGTCACGACGTCGGAGCTGAAGCCCAAGAAGCTCCTGAAGCGGCTCAAGATCATCGAGGCGTTCCAGCAGTCGGGCAACAAGCCCGAGTGGATGATCCTCACGGTCGTGCCGGTGATCCCGCCGGACCTGCGCCCGCTGGTCCCGCTGGACGGCGGCCGCTTCGCGACCTCCGACCTGAACGACCTGTATCGCCGCGTCATCAACCGCAACAACCGCCTGAAGCGGCTGATCGAGCTGCGCGCCCCCGACATCATCATCCGCAACGAGAAGCGGATGCTGCAGGAGGCCGTCGACGCCCTGTTCGACAACGGCCGCCGCGGCCGCGTCATCACGGGCGCCAACAAGCGCCCGCTGAAGTCGCTCGCCGACATGCTGAAGGGCAAGCAGGGCCGGTTCCGCCAGAACCTGCTCGGCAAGCGCGTCGACTATTCGGGCCGCTCGGTCATCGTGGTCGGCCCGGAGCTGAAGCTGCACCAGTGCGGCCTGCCCAAGAAGATGGCTTTGGAGCTGTTCAAGCCGTTCATCTACGCGCGCCTCGACGCCAAGGGGTTCTCGGCCACCGTCAAGCAGGCCAAGAAGCTGGTCGAGAAGGAGAAGCCGGAGGTCTGGGACATCCTCGATGAGGTGATCCGCGAGCACCCGGTCATGCTGAACCGCGCGCCGACGCTCCACCGCCTCGGCATCCAGGCCTTCGAGCCGAAGCTGATCGAGGGCAAGGCGATCCAGCTGCACCCGCTGGTCTGCGCCGCGTTCAACGCCGACTTCGACGGCGACCAGATGGCCGTGCACGTCCCGCTGTCGCTCGAGGCGCAGCTGGAAGCGCGCGTGCTGATGATGTCGACCAACAACATCCTGCACCCGGCCAACGGTCAGCCGATCATCGTGCCGTCGCAGGACATCGTGCTCGGCCTCTACTACCTGTCGATCGTGGCCGAGGGGGCGCCGGGCGAGTTCAAGCCGGGCAACACCAAGAACCCGATGCAGGGCGTCTACGGCGACATGGGCGAACTGGAGCACGCGCTCGCCGCCAAGGCCGTGTCGCTGCACACCAAGATCAAGTGGCGCTGGACCGGCATCGGCCCGGACAATCAGCCCCTGACCAAGACCTACGAGACCACTCCGGGCCGGGTCATCCTGTCCGGCGCCCTGCCGAAGCACGCCAAGGTGCCCTTCGACGTCGTCAACAAGCTGATGACCAAGAAGGAGATCTCGGCGATGATCGACACCGTCTACCGCCACTGCGGTCAGAAGGAGTCGGTGATCTTCTGCGACCGGATCATGGCGCTCGGCTTCAACCACGCGTTCAAGGCCGGCATCTCCTTCGGCAAGGACGACATGGTCGTGCCGGAGAACAAGTGGTCGATCGTCGACACGACCCGCGCGCTCGTGAAGGATTACGAGCAGCAGTACAACGACGGCCTGATCACCCAGGGCGAGAAGTACAACAAGGTGGTCGATGCCTGGGCCAAGTGCTCGGACAAGCTGGCCGCCGAGATGATGGGCCGGATCTCCGCCGTCCAGAAGGACGAGCACGGGGCCGACAAGCAGGTCAACTCGATCTACATGATGAGCCACTCGGGTGCCCGTGGCTCGCCTGCCCAGATGAAGCAGCTCGCGGCGATGCGCGGCCTCATGGCCAAGCCGTCGGGCGAGATCATCGAGACCCCGATCATCTCGAACTTCAAGGAAGGCCTGGACGTTCTGGAGTACTTCAACTCCACGCACGGTGCCCGTAAGGGCCTGGCCGACACCGCCCTGAAGACCGCCAACTCCGGCTACCTGACCCGCCGCCTCGTCGACGTGGCCCAGGACGCCGTGATCCGCGAGGTCGATTGCGGCACGACCAACGGCATCAAGATGCGCGCCATCGTGGATGCCGGCCAGGTCGTGGCGACGCTCGCCACCCGCATCCTGGGCCGCGCCACGGCCGAGGATCTCGTGGCCGCGGACGGCACGGTGATCGTCAAGACCGGCGAGACCATCGAGGAGCGGCACCTGCCGGCGATCAACGCTGCCGGCATCCAGGAGGTGAAGATCCGCTCGGTGCTGGTCTGCGCCACCAAGAGCGGCGTCTGCGCCACCTGCTACGGGCGCGACCTCGCCCGCGGCACGCCCGTCAACATGGGCGAGGCCGTCGGCGTCATCGCGGCACAGTCGATCGGCGAGCCGGGCACGCAGCTCACGATGCGCACCTTCCACATCGGTGGTGCGGCCCAGATCGCCGACTCGTCGTTCATCGAGTCGAGCTTCGAGGGCACGATCAAGATCCGCAACCGCGCGATCGCCAAGAACTCCGATGGCGATCTGATCGCCACCGGCCGCAACGTGGCGGTGGTGGTCGTCGGGTCGGACGGGGTCGAGCGGGCGGTCCACCGCCTGCAATACGGCGCCAAGCTCCGGGTCGACGAGGGTGACAAGATCAAGCGCGGGCAGCGGATCGCCGAGTGGGATCCCTACACCCGTCCGATCCTCACCGAGGTCGACGGCATCGTGGCCTACGAGGATCTGGTCGACGGCCAGTCCATGACCGAGACCACCGACGAGTCGACCGGCATCGCCAAGCGCGTTGTCGTCGACTGGCGCGGTTCGGCCCGGACCTCGGACCTCAAGCCCGCGATGGTCGTGGTCGATCGTGACGGCAAGGCGCTCAAGCTGCCCCGCGGCTCGGACGCCCGCTACTTCCTGCCGGTCGACGCCATCATCGGCTTCGATCCGGGAGCGAAGGTCAATGCCGGCGACATCCTCGCCCGCGTCTCGACCGACTCGGCCAAGACCCGCGACATCACCGGCGGTCTGCCGCGGGTGGCGGAGCTGTTCGAGGCACGGCGCCCGAAGGACGCGGCGATCATCGCCGAGAAGTCGGGCACCATCGCGTTCGGCCGCGACTACAAGAACAAGCGTCGGCTCACGCTGACGCCGCATGACGGCTCGGAGGCGGTCGAGTACCTGATCCCGAAGGGCAAGCACATCCACCTGCAGGACGGGGACGTGGTCGAGCTCGGCGATTACATCGTCGACGGTAACCCCGCTCCGCACGACATCCTGGCGATCAAGGGCGTGGAGGAACTCGCGGCCTACCTCGTCAACGAGATCCAGGAGGTCTACCGGCTGCAGGGCGTGTCGATCAACGACAAGCACATCGAGGTGATCGTCCGGCAGATGCTGCAGAAGGTCGAAGTGACCGATGGCGGCGACTCGGACATCCTCTCTGGTGACCAGATCGATCGGACCGAGCTGACCGAGTTCAACGAGAAGCTCCTTGCCGAGGGCAAGAAGCCGATTCAGGGCGTTCCGGTCCTGCTCGGCATCACCAAGGCGTCGCTGCAGACGAAGTCGTTCATCTCGGCGGCCTCGTTCCAGGAGACCACCCGCGTCCTCACCGAGGCGGCGGTCAACGGCAAGGTCGACACCCTGGAAGGCCTGAAGGAGAACGTGATCGTCGGGTCGCTGATCCCGGCCGGCACCGGCTCGATGGTGGCGGATATCCGCTCCATCGCCCGCCGCCGCGATGCGATGATCCTGCAGCAGAAGCAGACCGAGAGCGGCGCGATGCCGGTCGAGGAGTTGCCGCCCGCCGCCGCCGAGTGAAGCGACGGGCAGGATTGAGATGAGAGAGGGCGGCCTTCGGGCCGCCCTTTTTCTTTGCGGCGTTCCGTTTCCAATACGGCCGTCCTCGCGAGCGGAGCGAAGCATTCCAGGGCGGCGCCACGCTTCCTGACGTCCCGCTGCCCTGGGTCACTTCGCCCCGTTCGTGATGACGGAGAGGGAAGCGTCAACCGCAGCGTTCAACCCGGAACCGTATCAGGACACGCGCAACCATCCGGCCTTAACCACGGCTCAACCATGCCGCGCGATAAATCCTGCGCGGCCGCAGAAACACCCTGGAAACGGGGAGGATCGGGCCGGTTCGGGTGCGTGAGTGCGGGTCTGGCGTCGTGGGCACGAGACGAGGACGGGAATCGAGCCTGCGCTGGCTCTCGGCGGCGCTGACGCCCTGGATGGCCGGACTCGGCCTTCTGGTGTCGTTCACCGCCGATGCCGGCACGGAGAACGCCATCGGCGCGAGCCGGCTCGGGGTGATCGACGCCCAGACCGTACCCCCCTTGCCGCCCGGCACCCTGCTGATCGGATCCGCCCTGCGCCCCCTCGGCGACGAGCCGCCTCAGGCGGTGTTCAAGACCGGTGCCCATGTCTTCCCGGTGGTGCAGCGGGGCGGCAAGGGCAATCCCGCCCGGCCGCCGGCCGAGAGCTTCGCGCGGCGGGCCGCGAACCTGCGGGAGGCGGGCGGCGCCTTGGTCTTCGGCGACGTCACCGGGAGCGTCACCGGCGTGCTGACCCAGGGGGCTGCCGTCTGGGATCCGGATTCCGAGCCGGAGGCCACCTTCATCCCCGTGCCCGATCTCGGTCTGACCACCGGCGCCGGCACCGCCGCCTCCACGGGCGAGGGGACAGCCGATCTCACCGAGGATGGCGGTCCCGAGCGCATCGACGGCTCGACGCCGCCGGTGCCCCGGGCCATCGCCCTATCCTCCACGACGCCCGCGCCAGCGGATGCGATCCCGGTCGAGATCGCCGCAGCCAGCCTCGCGCTCCCCGATTTCGCGCTCCGCACCGAGCGCCCGGACAGCGCCCAGCCGGTCCCCGAGGATGCCCGCCGGCGCTACGCCGACCTGATCGACCCGAATGCCCTCGACAAGGAGCAGCGCTGCCTGTCGGAGGCGGTCTATTTCGAGGCCCGGAGCGAGCCCGAGGCGGGCCAGGCCGCCGTGGCCCAGGTGGTGCTCAATCGCGTGAAGAGCGGCCTCTACCCGGCGAGCGTCTGCGGCGTCGTCTACCAGAACCGGCACCATTACATGGGCTGCCAATTCTCCTTCGCCTGCGAGGGCAAGTCCCTGCGCATCACCGATGCCGGCGCCTGGGAATCGGCGACCCGGATCGCCCGCTCGGTGATCGAGGGCCGGACCTACCTCGCCGAGGTCGGCGCCGCGACCCACTACCATGCCGACTACGTGCGTCCGGGCTGGGCGCGCCGGCTGCGCAAGATGGACGTGATCGGCCGGCACATCTTCTACCAGCTGCGGGCCGGGCAGACCTGAGGCGGGTCTGGCCTGACTTCATAAAAGAGAGTGGCAAAAATCAGAACAATGCTACCTAGGTAGGCGACGCCTAAGCAGTCGAAACCAAGGGTTAATTTTACCTTCGTTCCTGATAATGCTTGCGCGCCGGGCAACGAGTCTGGCCTCTGGTACGTCGAGACGAGCGCCGCGTCCGCGCCGCGTCTCGTAGTAATGCGTATCAGAGGACTTCCATGACCGCGCCGGTCGCTCGCACCGCCCTCCTCGCCGCCGCTCTCGGCGGCGTGCTTCTCGCCGCTCCCGCCCAGGCCGGCGGCTGCTACGGCTCCGAATGCTATCGCCGCGTCGTCACGCCGCCGGTCTACGACACGGTTCAGGAGAACGTGCTGGTGCGGCCGCCCCGCACCATCTACCGCACCACGCCGCCGGTCTACGACACGGTGTCCGAGCGCGTGATGGTCTCGCCCGGCGGCCGCTACTGGCAGACGAGCCGCGGCCCCGGCGGCGAACTGATCGGTTGCTGGGTGACGACGCCGCCGCGCTTCGCGGTGCGCACCCGGACCGTGCTGGTCCGCCCGGCGCAGACGATCCCCGAGACGATCCCGCCGGAATATGCCAGCGTGAGCCGTCGCGTGCTCGTGGCGCCCGCCCGGGCCGGCTGGGCGCCGATCGGCGGCGGTTACGGCTACCGGCCTGCCGCTTATGGCGGGCCGCTGGTCGGCTCGATCCCGGATGCCCTCGGCATCACCGGGGCCAGCGCGTCGGATATCGGCGTCGGCCTCGGCTTCTACACGGGCAGCCGGTACGAGGGCTACTGATCCGCCCCCCGGCGGCTTGATTCCGGACGTCCCGGCCACACCTCACCGCGCAACACGGGAGGTGACGATGGGGACGTTCAAGGCCTGGGTGGTCGAGAAGAACGAGGCCGGCCAGAGCCTCGCCTTCCGGGATTTCGACGACGCCGACCTCATGGACGGCGACGTCACCGTGCGGGTGACGCACTCGACCCTGAACTACAAGGACGGCCTCGCGCTCACCGGCACGTCGCCGGTGGTGCGCCGCTTCCCCATGATCCCCGGGATCGACTTCTCGGGGGTCGTCGAGACGTCGGATCACCCGGATTACAAGCCGGGCGATGCAGTCGTGCTCACCGGCTGGGGCGTCGGCGAGACGCATCTCGGGGCCTATGCCCAGCGCGCCCGGGTCAAGGGCGATTGGCTGGTGCCGCTCCCCGAAGGGCTGACGCCCGGGCAGGCCATGGCGGTCGGCACTGCGGGTTATACCGCGATGCTGTGCTGCATGGCGCTCGATGCCCATGGGGTGAAGCCGGAGCACGGGCCGGTCATCGTCACCGGTGCCTCCGGCGGCGTCGGCTCGGTCGCCGTGGCGCTCCTCGCCCGAGCGGGCTGGCATGTGATCGCCTCGACGGGCCGGGACGGCGAGTCCGAGTACCTGAAGGGGCTCGGCGCGGCCGAGATCCTCGACCGGGCCGAGCTGTCGAAGCCCGGCAGGCCGCTCGGCAAGGAGCGCTGGGCGGCGGGCGTCGACGCGGTCGGCTCCACCACGCTCGCCAACGTCCTCGCCATGACCAAGGCCGACGGCGCCGTCGCCGCCTGCGGGCTGGCGCAGGGCATGGACCTGCCGACGTCCGTGGCGCCCTTCATCCTGCGCGGCGTCTCGCTCCTCGGCATCAACAGCGTCACCACCCCGCAGCCGAAGCGTCGCGAGGCCTGGGCGCGGCTCGCGCGGGACCTCGATCTCGGCAAGCTCGCCGCCATGACCAGCACGGTCGGCCTGGCGGAGGTCGGCCGGCTTGGGGAGGCGATCCTGGCCGGGAAGGTGCGGGGGCGAACCGTGGTGGACGTGGGTTAGCGCGGGCGGCTTCAGGAGCCCGGCCGATCCTGCTCCGTCAGGCCGTCGCCGGCGGATTTTCGCGGCATGGCGGGAACCTTTGCCGTATCTCGCGTGTTGATGTTTTCATGAGCGTTGCATTCGTCAAAGAGCCCGAGGGCGGGGAAGCGTTCGAGAACCTTCCGGACCGCCCGATCTCGCCCCACCCCAACTTCGTCACGCCCGAGGGGCTCGCCCAGATCGAGGCCGAGGTCGCGCGCCTGGAGAAGGAGGTCGCCTCCCTAGATCCGACCGACAAGGCCGAGGATTCCCGGATCGGGCGCGATCTGCGCTACTGGGCGGCCCGGAAGAACACCGCGCAGGTGGTGGAGCCCAGGGGCGGTGATACCGTCCAGTTCGGCTCGACCGTCACGGTGGTGCGCGAGGAAGATTCCGGCAAGGAGACCCGACAGACCTTCCGGATCGTCGGCGAGGACGAGGCCGACCCGCACAAGGGTTCGATCTCCTACGTCGCCCCGCTTGCCCGGGCGATCACCGGCAAGACGATCGGCGACGTGGTCGAGGTGAACGGCCACGAGGTCGAGGTCGTCGAGATCCGCTGAGCCGGGTCACCGACCCTCGAAGCGCGGCCGCAGGGGCAGGATCGCCTCGGCGACATGCTCCATGAAGGCCCGGACCCGGGCCGCGTGGCGCAGGTCCGGATGCGTCAGCAGCCATAGACCGACGCCGAGTTCCGGATGCGGACCCGATAGCCGTCGCAGCGCCGGATCGGGGTCGGCCCCGAAGCAGGGCAACGGGCCGATCCCGATCCCGGCGGCCACCGCCGCGTCGAGGCCCGTCACCGTGTTGATCCGCAGCGCGATCCGTTCGGGTGCCGCCCGCGCCTCCACGAAGCGCGCCAGCAGGCCGCCCGCCACCGTCGCGGCGGGGCTGATCCAGGTCTCCAGGGCAAGGTCGCCATAGTCCCGACCGGCTTGGCCGTAGACGGCCCAGGCGATTCCGCTGAGCCGCCGTCCCACGAGTGTCTCATTCGGGTCGCGGCTCGCGCGGATCGCCACGTCGGCATCGCGGCGGGACAGATTCAGCGCCTCCTCGGCCAGGATCAGGTTGAGGTTGATCTTCGGATACCGGGCGCGGAAGCCCATGAGGATCGGCATGAGCAGGCCGGTCGCGAAGTTGGCCGGTGCGGTCACCCGCAATTCGCCGGACGGCGTTTCCCCCAGACCCGCCACCGAGCGCGCGAAACCCGTCACGTCCGTCTCGATCCGTGTCGCCGCCTCAATCATCGCCCGGCCGGCCGCCGTCGGCACGTAGCCGGTGCGCAAACGCTCGAACAGGCGGACGTCGAGATGCGCCTCCAGCGCGCCCAGGCGCCGGAAGGCGGTTGACGGATTGATTCCCAGATCCTCTGCGGCCGCCGTCAGGCCGGCCCGGTCAGCCACCGCCTTGACGAAACGGAACGCATCCCAGTCGAGCGCCACGCCGTGATCCTTGCGTCAATGCAAGACCATTCTTGCATCCGAAGGCATTCTTGCAAGATCCAAAACGCGCCATGGGTAGGCACCGCGCCGCCGGATGATTCGGCAGGCCACCCAAGACCCCTGATGGAGATCGTCACATGGCCAAGGTTCTGGTGCTGTACTACTCGACCTACGGACACGTGGAGCAGATGGCCTATGCCGTTGCCGAAGGCGCCCGCGAGACCGGGGCCGAGGTCGTCGTGAAGCGTGTGCCGGAGCTGGTCCCGGAGGAGGTCGCCCGGCAGAGCCACTTCAAGCTCGATCAGGCGGCGCCGATCGCCACCGTCGACGAGCTGGCTCAGTACGACGCGATCATCTTCGGCACGCCGACCCGCTACGGCAACATGGCCTCGCAGATGAAGCAGTTCATCGACCAGACCGGCGGGCTCTGGATGAAGGGCGCGCTGGTCGGCAAGGTCGGCTCGGTCTTCACCTCCACGGCCTCGCAGCACGGCGGCCAGGAGACGACGCTGACGAGCTTCCACACGGTGCTGTTCCACCACGGCATGGTGGTGGTCGGCCTGCCCTACAGCTTCCAGGGCCAGGCCGGCGTCGAGGCGGTCAAGGGCAACACCCCCTACGGTGCCAGCACGATCGCGGACGGAGACGGATCCCGTCAGCCGAGTGCCGTCGAGCTGGACGGCGCCCGTTTCCAGGGCCGCCACGTGGCGGGCATTGCCGCCAAGCTGGCGCGAGACTGAGCAGCCAAGAAAAAAGGCTCGGATTGCTCCGAGCCTGAAAGGAAAAAGGCCATTGGGGGCTGAGAAGGCCTTCGTGATCAATAAACGGGTCAGCGCGAAGTCTGTTCCGCTGCCGGCGAAAAATTCTCCGGCCTCAGCGTGGCGCGGCTGCCCGGGCGAGGCGGTCGCGGATCGCCTCCCCGAGGCCGGCCTCGGGAATCGGCGCCACCGCGATGGTCTCGGCCCCTGAGGCATCGAGGTCGCGCAGGGCGCCGAACAGCCGGGCAGCGGCCTCCGCGGGGTCGCCCGCCGGGCTCAGGTTCAGCCTCGCCCGCGCGGTCTCGTGACCGGCCGGGAGGTGGGACCCGAACAGCAGAACCGCCTCGCCGGGCTCGATCCGCGTTGCGTCCAGGCGGACCCGCGCCCGCGGAGCGTAATGTGAGGCGAGCATACCAGGCCCCGCCGGCCGGTCGGCATCCGCCGCCTCCGGAGCCGCTGGGTCGAGGCCGAGCACGTCCCGGAGCGCCGCTCGGGTGATGCCGCCTGGCCGCAGCAGACGCGGCGTGCCGCCGAGGCAGGCCACCACGGTCGATTCGACGCCCACCGGGGTGTCTCCGCCGTCGAGCACGGCGGCGATCCGGCCGGCGAGATCGTCGAGGACGTGGGCGGCCCGGGTCGGGCTCACCCGCCCCGAGCGGTTGGCCGAGGGTGCGGCGACCGGCCGCCCAACCTGCGCGAGGAGGGCCTGCGCGAGCCGATGGGCCGGCACCCGCAAGGCGAGGCTGGGTAGGCCGGCGCGGGCGAGGTCGCAGACCCGTGTGCCGGGATGCGCCGGAACGACCAAGGTCAGCGGACCCGGCCAGAAGGCCTCGGCGAGGCGGCGCGCCTGCGCGTCGAACACCCCCTCGGCCAGGGCCGCCTCCGCACAGGCCAGATGCGCGATCAGCGGGTTGAAGCGCGGCCGCGCCTTGGCGGCGAAGATGCCCGTCACCGCGGCGGGGTCGGTGGCATCCGCCCCGAGGCCGTAGACGGTCTCGGTGGGGAAGGCCACGAGGCGTCCTGCCCGCAGGAGGGCGGCGGCCTCCGCGACGCCGCCGGCATCGGGGGGAAGCCGCCGGGTCGCGGCCGGGACCGTTGACCCGGGATCATTCATGCGGGAAGCCGTCTCCGAGGTAATGGCGGCGCGCGCGCCGCGCGCCTATCCTCGCCCGCCCTAGCGCCGGTGCGCGGGCGCGGTCAAACCCGCCCCGGATCGAACGAGCGGGCGGGCCGCAACACGGGAGGATCGTATGAGTTACCGCGCCCCGGTCCCCGAGATGCTCTTCACGCTCCGGCACGTGGCCGGGCTCGATTCGGTCGATCCCGACGACGCCGAGGCGATCCTGACCGAGGCCGGGCGGATCGCCGCCGGCGTGATCGCGCCGCTCAACCGGGTCGGCGATCGCCACGGCACCCCGTTCACGGACGGGCACGTCACCACGCCGCCCGGCTGGCGCGAGGCCTATCGCACCTTCACGGAGGGCGGCTGGAACGGGCTCTCGGCCGAGGCCGATCACGGCGGCCAGGGCCTGCCGAAGCTGATCGAGGCCGCCTGCACCGAAATGTGGAACGGCGCCAACCTCGCCTTCGGCCTCTGCCCGCTCCTGACCCAGGGCGGCATCGAGGCGCTCGCGGCCCACGGCTCGGACGACCTGAAGGCCCGCTACCTCGCGAAGCTGGTCTCGGGCGAATGGCCCGCCACCATGAACCTGACCGAGCCGCAGGCGGGCTCCGACCTCGCGCTGCTGCGGACCCGGGCGGTGCCGGCCGGCGACGGCACCTACCGGATCACCGGCAACAAGATCTACATCACCTACGGCGAGCACGACCTCGCCGAGAACATCGTCCACCTCGTCCTGGCCCGGCTGCCCGACGCGCCGGCGGGCACGCGCGGCATCTCCCTGTTCCTGGTGCCGAAGGTGCTGCCCGACGGCACCCGCAACGACCTGCGCTGCTCCGGAATCGAGCACAAGCTCGGCATCCACGCCTCGCCGACCTGCTCCATGGCCTTCGGCGACAATGGCGGCGCCACCGGCTGGCTGATCGGCCAGGAGAACAGGGGCCTCGCCTGCATGTTCACGATGATGAACGCCGCTCGGCTCAATGTCGGCCTGCAGGGCGTCGGCGTTGCCGAGGCCGCGACCCAGCGGGCGCTCGCCTACGCGCAGGAGCGTCGCCAGGGCAAGGCCATGGGAGCCGCCGAGGCGACGAGCCCGATCGTCGCGCATCCGGACGTGCAGCGCATGCTGCTCACCATGAAGGCGTCCACGGCGGCCGCCCGCGCCATCTGCTACCTCACCGCTGCGGCCCTCGATGCGTCGAAGCGGCCGGAGGGGCAGGCTGCCCTGGACCGCGCCTCCCTGCTGACCCCGGTGGCGAAGGCCTTCGCGACGGACCTCGCCAACGAGGTGACCTCGCTGGGCGTGCAGGTCCATGGCGGCATGGGCTTCGTGGAGGAGACCGGCGCGGCGCAGCTCATGCGGGACGCCCGCATCCTGGGCATCTACGAGGGCACCAACGGCATCCAGGCCATCGACCTCACCGCCCGCAAGCTGCCCTTGAACGGCGGCGGCACCGTGCGGTCGCAGATCGCCTGGATGCGCCAGGCCGCGGAGGGGCTGCTCAAGGCCGGCGATCCCGCCTTCGGTCACATGGCGGCGCGGCTGCGGGATGGGGTCGGCAGCCTCGACCGGGCGACGAGCCACCAGCTCACCGCGTTGACCTCGAACCGTCCCGAGGCGGCCTTGGCGGGGGCGACGCCGTATCTGCGCCTGTTCGGCTTGGCTCTCGGAGGCGCCTGCCTCGCCCGAAGCGCGCTCGCCGCGAGCGCCGCGCTGAAGGCCGGCGAGACGGACCCGGCGCATGCCGCCCGCATCGCCCTCGCGCGCTTCTACGCCGAGAATCTGCTGACCGCGGCCGGGGGCCTGGAGCAGACTGTCGTGACGGGCGGCGCCTTCACGGACGATGCCGCGCTAGCGCTGGCGGTTTGAGGAGCGGATCATGGCCGACACTGTCGCGATCGACGACCTCCAGGGCGGCGTCCGCCTGATCACCCTGAACCGTCCCGAGAAGAAGAACGCGCTCACCGGCGTCATGTATGACGCCATGCGGGAAGGCTTGGCCGAGGCCGACGCGTCGGACGCGATCGGCGCCGTGGTCTTCGCCGGGCAGCCCGGCATGTTCAGCGCCGGCAACGACCTGGCCGACTTCATGGGTCATGCCGGGGACGGGTTCAGCGCCTCGCCGGCCCTCGCCTTCATCCGCCAGCTCGCCCGGACCCGCACCCCGATGGTGGCGGCGGTCGACGGGATCGCGGTGGGCATCGGCGCGACGCTCTGCCTGCATTGCGATCTCGTCTACGCGAGCCCGGCGGCGCGGCTGCGGATGCCCTTCGTGGAACTCGGCCTCGTGCCCGAGGCGGCGTCGAGCTACCTGCTGCCCCTGCGGGTCGGCCGGCTCAAGGCGACCGAGCTGCTGCTCCTGTCGCGGCCGCTCGAGGCCGACGAGGCGCAGGCGCTCGGCCTCGTCAACGCGGTGCTGCCGGCCGACATGCTGGTGGAGCAGGCGGTCGCGCAGGCGACGCGCCTCGCCGCTCTGCCGCGTGGGGCGCTGGCGGCGTCGCGGGCGCTGATCCGGGGCGACCAGGCGCAGGTCGAGGCGGCCCTGGAGGCGGAGGCCAAGGCCTTCGACGTACAGTTGCGCTCGTCCGAATCCCAGGACCGGCTCGCCGCCTTCCTGTCGCGGTCGAAGCCCGCGTCCTCGGCGTGAGCCCACCGGACCTCTCCCAGAAGATCTGCCTCGTGGCGGGCGCCTCGCGGGGCGTCGGCCGGGGACTGGCCCGGGCGCTGGGGGAGGCGGGGGCCACCGTGATCGTCACCGCCCGCTCCAGCGAGACCGGCCCGCGCACGGAGATGCGGTCCGAGGCGATCGAGGACACCGCCCGGCTGGTCGATTCCGCCGGCGGGCGCGGGCACCATTACCTCTGCGACCACCGCTCCGAGCGCGCCACCGATACTCTGGTGCACTGGATGCTGCGCCGCTTCGGACGGATCGACGTCGCGGCCTGCAGCGTCTGGGGCGGGAACGAGGGCTACGACGGCGAGCGCTACCCGGACGGCGCCGGCTGGGGCACGCCGTTCTGGCGTCGCTCGGCTGAGCCCTATCTCGGCCTCCTCGAAGCCGGGCCGCTGCCGGCCCTGCTGCTCGCCCGTGCGGTAGCCCCCGCCATGGTGGCGGCGCGCGCCGGCTTGCTCGCGCTCGTCTCCTTCGGGACCGAGGAGTATCTCGGCGACGTGTTCTACGATTCCGCCAAGGCCGCCACCAACCGGCTGACCCTGGCCTTCGCCCGGGAACTCGCGCCCCACGGGGTCACCGCGCTCGGACTCTCGCCGGGCTTCGTTGCCACCGAGCGGGCGCGCGATCTCGGTCAGGCGCAGCACGCCACCGAGAGCCCGCTCTATGCCGGCCGGGCACTGGCCGCCCTGGCCGCCGACCCCGCAATCGCCGCCCGGGCCGGTACCGTGCTGCATGCCGGCGACCTCGCTCCGATCTACGGTTTCACCGACGCCGATGGAACGCAACCGGAGCGGTTTCGACTCGGGCCGTGACGGCTTCTAGCGCCGCCTGGCGGACGTGACCCGCAGCGTCGCGGCGGACGTCCCGCCAGGATCGGCGCAGCCGATTGCTGTGGGAGCGAAAAACGGCCGTAATTCACCCGCAGGTGAGGGGGCGATCCTGTGTCCGCTCCGATCTCGGCTCGGGCCGGGGCCGTGCGAGTGAACGAGGGAAACTGGCATGTCGGATGCGAACACGGCCCCGCGCGTGCTGATGGTGTTCCCGAAGTTCTACGAGAACTCGATGTGGAACTTCAAAGAGGCGATGGAGCTGCAGGGCGCCCGCGCGCCGGCGCCGCCCCTCGGCCTGATCACGCTCGCCGCGATGCTGCCGCCGGCCTGGCAGGTGACGCTCGTCAACCGCAACTGCGAGGACCTGACGGACGCGCAGATCCAGGCGGCCGACTTGGTGATGACAGGCGGCATGCTGCCCCAGGAGCCGGATTGCCTCGTCGTCATCGACCGCTGCGTCGCGCTGGGCACCCCGGTCTGCGTCGGCGGCCCGGCCCCCACCTCGACGCCGGAAGTCTACGACAAGGCCGACTTCCTGGTGCTGGGCGAGGCCGAGGGCATCCTCGACAAGTTCGTGGCCGCCTGGGAGGCCGGCGAGCGCCGCGGTCGGCTCACGGCCGAGAAGTTCAAGGCCGACGTCACCAAGAGCCCGATCCCGCGCTTCGACCTGCTGACCTTCAGCCACTACCTCTATATCGGCGTCCAGTTTTCGCGCGGCTGCCCGTTCACCTGCGAGTTCTGCGACATCATCGAACTCTACGGCCGCGCCCCGCGCACCAAGACCACGCCGCAGATGCTGGCCGAGCTCGACCGGCTCTACGGCCTCGGCTATCGCGGCCATGTCGACTTCGTCGACGACAACCTGATCGGCAACAAGAAGGCGATCAAGCTGTTCCTGCCCCACCTCATCAAGTGGCAGGAGGCGCACGGCTACCCGTTCAAGTTCTCTACCGAGGCCTCGCTGAACCTCGCGGACGACGACGAGCTGCTCGGCATGATGCGGGACGCGAATTTCTTCGCCCTGTTCACCGGGATCGAGACGCCCGACGAGGCGACGCTGATCCAGACGCAGAAGAAGCAGAACACCAAGCGCTCGATCGCCGACAGCGTGCACAAGCTCTACGAGCACGGCATGTTCGTCACGGCCGGCTTCATCGTCGGCTTCGATACTGAGAAGGACAGCATCAGCAAGGCGATGTCGCTCTGCATCAGCCAGACCGGCATCCCGATCGCCATGGTCGGCCTGCTGTTCGCGCTGCCGAACACGCAGCTCTCGCGCCGCCTGCGCAAGGAGGGCCGCCTCTACGAGAACTATGCGGCGACCACGGCCGATCAGGGCGACCAGTGCACGCAGGGGATCAACTTCGTGACCCTGCGCCCGCAGCGCGACGTGCTCGCCGATTACCGCGACGTCCTCCAGGAGATCTACGATCCGCCGAACTTCTTCGACCGGGTGCGGGTCGTTGCGCGCCAGGTGAAGCGGCCGAAATTCGCCGCGCAGAAGCTCAACTGGCGCCACGTCGCCCACGATCTCTACTCGCTTCTGCGCGTGTGCTGGCGGATGACCGTCCGGCGTCCGGAACTGGCCAAGCACTTCTGGAGCGTGTTCCTGGAGACCGCCCGCCGCAACCCGGCCGCCCTGGAGGCGGTGGTCACCAACATGGTGATCTACCTGCACGTCTACCCGTTCTCGCGCTACGTCATCCGCGAGATCAACGGCCGGATCGCCGATCTCGACGCCGGGCGCTGGGTGCGGCCGCCAGTCCTGGCGCCCGAGGTCGAAACCTGCAAGGCGCCGCCTGTCGGCAAGGTGGTGATCAAGGCGGAGGTCAAGCACCTCGCGGCGGTGGCGTAGGCGGCCGCTGGTTCGGGAAAGCCTACCCGCACCTCAAGATGAGGGTGGTGGCGGGGATCCGGGTGCCGCCGCGCTTTGCAGCGGCGCCCGCAAACCTTAGCTCATCCCCGCGAGGCCACGTCCTCCCCCCAGTCCACGGGGCCCAAGTCCGGGACGGCCCGGCCCTGTCAGGAGGGCCGCCTTGGCCTGGATCTATCTCGTCACCGCGGGCGTGCTGGAGGTCGTCTGGGCCTTCGCGATGAAGCAGTCGGACGGCTTCACCCGCCTCTGGCCGAGCGCCATCATGGCCGTGGCGATGGCCGGCAGCGTCGGCTTCCTGGCGCTGGCGATGCGCACGCTGCCGCTGGGAACCGCCTACACGATCTGGACCGGAATCGGCGCGGTCGGCGCCTTCCTGGTGGGCATCGCCGTGCTCGGGGAGCAGGCGAGTGTCAGCCGGATCCTCGCGGCCGGCCTGATCGGCTCCGGGCTCGTCCTGATGAAGCTGTCGAGCCCGGCCTGAGCGTCAGGCGGCGCGCACGGTGTGCAGGAAGGCGTCGATCTCCCGGCGCAGCTCGGCGGCCTCGTCCGAGAGGCTCGCCGCCGAGGCGAGCATCCGCGTGGCGGCCGAGCCCGTGTCGTCGGCCGCCCGCGCCACCGCGTCGATCGTCCCGGTGACCGCGCCGGTCCCGGTCGCGGCCTCGGCGACGCTCCGGGCGATCTCCCGGGTGGCCGCGCCCTGCTGCTCGACGGCGGCCGCGATCGAGGTCGCCACGCCGTCGATCTCGCGGATGCGGGCCGCGATGCCGTCGATCGCGTCCACGGTCTGCCCGGTCGCACCCTGGATGCGGCCGACCTGACCGGCAATCTCCTCGGTGGCCCGGGCGGTCTGCGCCGCGAGCTGCTTCACCTCGCTGGCGACCACCGCGAAGCCGCGGCCCGCCTCGCCGGCGCGGGCCGCCTCGATCGTGGCGTTGAGCGCCAGCAGGTTGGTCTGGCCCGCGATGTCGGTGATGAGGCGCACGACGTCGCCGATCCGGCCCGCGGCCGTGCTCAATTCCTGCACGAGGCCGGCGGTCTCGCCGGCCTGGACCACCGCGCTCCGGGCGAGGTCGGCCGACCCGTCCACCTGGCGGCCGATCTCCTGCACCGAGGCGCCGAGTTCCTCCGCGGCCGCCGCGACCGTGCCGACATGCTGGGCGGCCTCCTGCGCGGCG
Source organism: Methylobacterium sp. P1-11 (assembly GCF_008329595.1). Lineage (NCBI taxonomy): Bacteria > Pseudomonadati > Pseudomonadota > Alphaproteobacteria > Hyphomicrobiales > Methylobacteriaceae > Methylobacterium > Methylobacterium sp. P1-11. The sequence goes on along the minus strand of NZ_NPKS01000020.1, from coordinate 91,155 downwards.
CCCGCCACCGTCGCCGAGCGCTCGGCCGTATGGGTGGCCGTGCTGGTCATCGCCTCGGCATCGGTGCGCAGCCCGAGGGCGGCGTTCGCCACCCGCCCCAGGACGCCGCCGACCGCGGCCTCGAAGGACTCGGCCATGGCGTGGACGGCCCGCCGGCGCTGCGCCTCGGCGCCGTCCCGGGCCAGGGCCGTCTCCCGCTCGAGCGCGCGGGTGTGGATCAGGTTGTCCTTGAAGACCTGCACGGCCGCCGCCATGGCGCCGATCTCGTCGCGCCGTCCCGTGTGGGGAACCGAGACGTCCTCGTCGCCCTCGGCGAGACGGCCCATCGCCCCGGTCATGCGCTCGATCGGGCGCGCGATCCCGAACAGGGCGAACAGCATCGCGGCCGCGGCGACCGCGAGGCCGACCACGGTGGCGATCATCGCGATCAGCTTGGCGCGCGTCGCCGCCTGGACGGTCTCGGCGACGTTGGCCTCGGTCTGTCCGCGGGCCGCGGCGATCGACTCGGTCAGGCTGGCCACCGCCGCATCGTTCTGTGCGCCCGTCGCGGGATCCAGCACGAGCGCGAGGGCGCCCGGCTGGTCGCCCGCGATCATCAGCTCGACCACCTGGAGCTGGACGTTCTGGTAGGCGTTCCAGGCGGTGGTGAAACGCTCGTAGATCGCGCGGGCCTGGGGACTCGTCAGACGGTCCTGATAGGCCTGGCGCAGGCCGGACAATTCGCCGAGGGTGTCGGTCAGCGCCGTCTGGTTCTTGTCCAGGGCCGCCACGTCCGGGGAGGCCACCGCGAGGCGGTAGAGCCGCAGGCGGGCGTCCCGCACGGCCGTTCCGATGGCCTCGGCCTGGTTCTGCAGCGGCAGGGCCTGCTGCGAGATCGCCTCGGCGTTCCGCTCGATCTCCGACAGGGTGACGACGCTGGCGATGCCCTGGCCGACGGCAGAGAGGGCGAGCAGGCCGATCGCGCCGGCGAGGACCGTCTTGAGGGAGAATCGCATGGGAGGTTCCGTCCTCGCGGCCGAGCCGCGCCTACAGGTCCCGACATGTTCCCGGAGAGGTCTTAATATTTTGTCGGTTCTATACCAGCATTTGTGGTCAGAGCCACTTCTTCCAACGGAAGAAGAAGTAGGGGAATACCGCGGCGACGACCATCATGATCAGTGCCATGGGGTATCCGAATGTGAGATCTAGTTCCGGTATGGACTTAAAGTTCATGCCATAGATCGATGCGATCAGGGTCGGCGGCATGAAGACGACCGCCATCACCGAGAACAACTTGATGATGTTGTTCTGCTCAAGGTTGACCAAACCGAGCGTCGCATCGAGCAGGAATTGAATTTTCGTGGACAGGAAGGTCGCGTGCTCCTCGAGGGATTGAAGATCCCGCAGGGTCGAACGCACATCTTCGCGCAGGTCGCGCGGGGCCTTGTTGGTCCGGTAGGTCGCCGACAGCGAAAGCAGGATCCGCTCCATGGAGACGAGGCTCTCCCGCTGCTTGGAGATGAGATCACCGTGCCGGCCGAGGGCGCGCAGCGTGTCCTGCAGGGCGGTGTTGCGGGCGGAGGGATCCTCCTGCACTTCGAAGATCTTGCCCGACAGGCGGTCGATACGCTCGCCCTGCAGCTGCAGCACGTCGGCGGCCCGATCGATCACCGCCTCGATCAGGCCGGCCAGGATCGTCTCGCCGGAGGTGGCCGACGCGCTGCCATTGCCCATCGAGCGCCCGGCGCGCTGGGTGTACATGCGGAAGGCCTGAGGCTCCTCGTGGCGCACGGTTACCAGCCGGTTGCCGCGGAGGATGAAGGTGATGCCGGCCAGCCCCGGATCCTCGGCGTCGCTGACCTTCGAGAGCACCCGCCCGGTCATGTAGCGGGCGCCGTCCTCCACGTAGAGCAGCTCCGAGGGCTCGATGTCCTTCATCTCCTCGCGGGTCGGCACCTCGATGCCCGCGAAGGCCTCGACCTTGAGTTCCTCCTCGCGGCTCGGACGGATCAGGTCGAGCCAGACCGTGTCCTCGGGGATCGTGTCCTGGAGATCGATCACGCGGCGTTCAAGCAGCGTGGCTCCGGCGCCGATGGCGGGCTGGTGGATGAAGATCACGAACAGGTCTCGGATGCGGATCGGTCACGGGACAGCGCAGGGCCGCAGCCCGCATCCGGCACCACGGCGGCCGATGCAAGCTGTGCCGCGGATGTGGCGCTGTTTTCTGACGCTTCCGTGACATCGCGATCCGCCGCCGCAGCGGCCGGCTCCGATCTGGGCTCAGTTGCAGCCGTCGCAGGTGCTGCGGCCGATCCTGTCGGTCGGGGCGCGCTCGCGCCGCTCCTCGCGGGTCGGCACTTCGAAGATGCGCCCGGACCCGAAGGGGCACGCCGGAAGCCGGCAACCCGGACTCGCCGCCCTGCAGGGCTTTGGCGCGTCGGCGGGTCCGGATCCCGGATTCCGCTGCGCGGCTCCGGGATGACGGGGCAAGCGGCTGCGAGGTGCCCACAAGGCTTGCGGCCTGCCCCAAGCCGGTGACGGAACGGCCCCGTGCCCCATTCCGGGCCGCTCGGGGCGGAGGCCCGCCGCCTCGTCCCTGCCGCCGGTGCCTGTCCGGTCGCGCGACCGGCCTCAAGCGGGTCGGGTGCCGCTCTAGCGGCGTCGGGCGGGTTCGCGCCGGAACACGCCGACCATCTCGACATGGCCCGAATGGCGGAACTGGTCGACCGGCGTGACGGTCTCCAGCCGGTACCCGCCCGCGACCAGCGTCGCCGCGTCCCGGGCGAAGGTGCCGGCATCGCAGGCGATGCCGATCACCAGGGGGACGCGCGCGGCGGCGAGCTGACGGGCCTGGGCCTCGGCACCGGCCCGCGGCGGGTCGAACACCACCGCGTCGAAGGCATCGAGTTCGGGGGGCAGCAGGGGGCGGCGGAACAGGTCGCGGCGCTCGCTGGTGATCCTGCGCAGGCCCGAGGCCGCGCGGGCGGAACGCTCGAGGCCCGCGAGGGCGGCGGCGTCGGACTCGACGGCATGGACCGCGGCCGTCCGGGCCATCGCCAGGGTCAGCGGCCCGCACCCCGCGAACAGGTCGGCGACGCGCCGGGTGCGGGGACCCAGCGCCGCCAGGGTGAGATCGCAGAGCGTCGCCTGTCCCGCCGCGGTCGCCTGCAGGAAGCCGCCGGGGGACGGGTAGAGGCGGGTCGCGCCGGCGGTGACCGAGACCGGCTCGGCCTCCATGAGCCGCTCGCCGTGCAGGGAGAGCCGGGCGAGGCCGAGTTCGCCGGCGATCCGCACCAGCGCGGCACCGACGCCGGCGCTCACCGGACCGTGGCCGCGCAGGTCGACGTCCAGGCCCTGGTCCGTGGCGGTGACGGCCACGTCGAGAGGCTTGCGTCCATGGCCCAGGGGTGCGGCGAGGCGGCGCGCCACCGCGGGGGCCGCGTGCAGCGCCGGCACGGTGATCGGGCAATGGTCGATCGGCACCAGCGCATGGCTGCGCGCCGCCATCAGCCCGGCCTCGGCGCGGCCTTCGATCTCCCGCACGTGCAAGGTGAGGCGGCGACGCCCGTCCCCGTGCGCGTCGATCGCCGGGCCGGGCACCACGTCGAGGCGGGCCTGGGACAGGGCCTGGGCGACGAGGCCCTGCTTCCAGGCGCGTTCCGCCGGCCGCGCGAGGTGCTGCGTGCGGCAGCCGCCGCAGCGCATATAGTACGGGCAGAACGGCTCGACCCGGTCGGGCGCGGCCTGCGTGATCGCGATGAGTTCGGCACGCCGCGCCTCGCGGCGGATCTCCGCCCGCTCCCCGGGGAGCGTGAAGGGGACCAGGAGCCCGTCCTCCGCGATCCCGTCGCCGCGGGCGCCGAGATCCCGGATCGTGACCGTCTCGCTTGCAGCTGTCTCGCTCACGGCAACCTCGCACCGATCAGGAATTCGGCATTGCCGTCGCCGCCCGGCACCGGCGAGTCGATGAGGCCCAGGATCGCGGCGCCGAGCCCCTCCAGGGTTCCGCGGACCGCCGCGCAGACCTCGGCGTGGACCGCCGGATCGCGCACGAGGCCGCCGCGGCCGACCCGGGCCCGGCCGGCCTCGAATTGCGGCTTGATCAGCGCGACGATCTCCGCCCCCGGCCGCAGCAGGCCCGGAAGGACCGGCAGCACGAGGCGCAGGCCGATGAAGCTCACATCCACGCTCGCCAGATCGGGGGGGGGGACCAGGGCGTCCGGCCCGAGGCTGCGGATGTCGGTGCCCTCGCGGTTGGTCACGCGCGGATCTCCGGCGAGCCGGGGATGGAGCTGCCCCCTGCCCACATCGAGCGCGTGGACATGGAAGGCGCCGCGGGCGAGCAGCACGTCGGTGAAGCCGCCCGTCGAGGCCCCGACGTCGAGGCCGACGCGGCCGGCTGGATCGAGGCCGAACGCGTCGAGGGCGGCGGCGAGCTTGAGGCCGCCGCGGGAGGCGTAGGGATGCTCGGGCTCCGCCTCGATCCGCGCCCCCGGGGCGATCGGGTCCGAGGGACGCGCGAGCGGCCGCCCGTCGACCCGCACGCGCCCGGCGCGGATGGCCGCCTGCGCCCGGGCCCGACTCTCGAAATGGCCGTGCGCCACGAGGAACAGGTCGGCGCGCCGCGGGGAGCGATCGTCCGCGGGCGGCGCGCGGTCCGGGATGGGCCGGTCTGGGGTCATCGGGGCTTCGTACGGTCCAGGCAGATCTGCCGCGGAGGTTTCGGGCCGCCGCCCTGTCGAAGGCCGGCGCGCTCCCTAACTAGACCGGGCCGTACAGGAGAGCCACCGCATGACCCGCACCCTGCCGCTGCTCGCATTGCTCGGGACCGTCGCCGCCGGCGGCGCCCTGGCACAGGAGCCTCCGAAGGAGGCCGCCAAACCGGCAGAGACCTATACGGCGCCGATCAAGAACGCCAAGGGCGACGCGATCGGCACGCTGGCGATCCGCGACGGGGCGAACACCCTGGTCCTGCGCGTGACGATCCAGCCCGGCGGGCTGCCGCCCGGCTGGCACGGGATGCATTTCCACGCCGTCGGCGACTGCTCGGATCCGAAGTTCATGAACTCGAAGGCGCATGTGAACCACGACCAGAGCAAGCATGGCCTGCTCAACGCCGAGGGCCCCGACGAGGGCGACCTGCCGAACCTCTACGCGGCGCAGGACGGCTCGGCCAATGCCGAGGTCTCGAACGAGACGCCGCTGAACGGCGAGGGCGGCCTGAAGGACGGCGACGGCGCCGCGCTGATCATCCACGCCAACGAGGACGACCACACCAGCCAGCCGATCGGCGGCGCCGGCGACCGCGTCGCCTGCGGGGTGATCAAGTAGTCGCGGAGGGCGAGGGCACCGCCGGCGGGATCGGCCGCGGGCGGCCGGCCTCGTCGATGGCCACGAAGGTGAAGGTCGCCTGCGTGACCCGCTCGCGGACCTGGGTGCAGAAGCGCCGCGCCCAGGCCTCGACCTCGATCTTCATCGAGGTCCGGCCGACATGCGACACCCGGGTGTAGACGCACAGCACGTCGCCGACCCGGACCGGCCGAATGAAGGTCATGGATTCGAGCGCCACGGTGACGACCCGGCCCTGCGCCCGGTCGACCCCCGCGATGCCGCCGGCCTGATCCATCTGGGAGAGCACCCAGCCGCCGAAGATGTCGCCGTTGGCGTTGGTGTCGGCCGGCATGGCGATGGTGCGCACCGTGAGGTCGCCCTTGGGCAGATCGACCTCCGCGGGCGGCGGCACGCTTTCGGCCGGTGAGAGTGCGACGTGCTGCATGCCGTCCATCCGCCCCCCGCGCGCCGTCAGGACAACAGGCCGGCGAGCTTGAGACCCGCCGCCAGGAAGACGGCGACCGCGCTCAGGATGCATTCGAGCGGGATGGATTGCCAGAGGTCCGGCGTCGCCGCTGCGGGCTCGGCACGTTGCGCAATATCGTTCATCGAGCCTCCTCCCGGGCGGGCCGATCTGCCGCCGGCGGTCCCGTTACCGGCACGATAAAGCAAGGGCCGCGGTCGCGCACCCCGAATCGGGGCGCGAAAAAGCCCGGCGGCTCGATGGAGCCGCCGGGCCGGTCAAGTCTGAGAACCGCTCAGTAGTAGAACCGACGGCGCCAGTAGGGACGACGGTAATAGGGCCGCGGGCCGTAATAGAACCGGCGGCCGTAATACGGGCGGCGCCAGTAGGGCCGTGGGCCGTAGAAGCGGCGGCGGTAATAGTACTGGGCCTTCTCGGTCATTGCCGGCGCGGCATCGGCCGGCAGGGCCAGGCCCGGGCCGACCGGCGCGGCGGACGCACCCTCCGGCGCCGCAGCCGCGAAGCCCAGTACCAGCAGGGCCGCGAGCAGGAATTTCCTCAGCACGGTCTCGACTCCCTTCGTGTCATTACGTCCTGGTCGACGAACCGCACGGGACGCGAGGACATCCGCCCGGTCCGAAACGCTGCAACGCGTGAGCGAGCGGAAGCGTTGCAGCATAACCGCTGCGACGTTTCGGATAGGGTTGACCAGGGGTTGAGACCCGACGGATCAGGCGATCTTGGTGGTCATGTCCTCGATGCGGGCCTCGGCGCTCTGGCGCACCAGGCCGATGCCGTGCTCGCAATCCTCGCGGCGGACATAGCCTTCGCCCGATTCGGCGATCACCTCGCCGTTGCGGGCCCGCAGGCGCCAGCGCCATTCGCCCGTTGCGTCCCGGTAGATTTCGAACCGCATGATGCAGGCCCCCATTCATCCACCGGATGAGATGGGTGGCCGGCTGCGCAAAAAAAGGATGCATCCCCGGCGGGTCTGCGATCGGGCCGCGCAGCGACCGATCGCAGACCCGACCGGTGGCGCGCCACGGCTTCAGGTCCGACGCGCTTCATTGTTTTCGATGATGCGAATGCCGTTGTTTGCTCGACATTATCGTACCAACGCAGTATTCGGCTGCGTCGCGGGCGCGGGGGGCGAATCGCGCGGCCAGGCTCGGAATTCCGAGGCGTGAACGGATCGCGATGAGCGAGAACAGGGCACGGTCCAGCGCGTCGGAATGGGCGGTTCCGGAACGGCGGCTATCCGCGATCTTCGCCGCCGACATTGCCGGCTATTCGAAGGCGATGCATGCCGACGAGAGCGGCGCCATGCGGGCGCTGCAGGCCACCCGGCGGATCGTCGACCGCCTGATCGCGGCCCGGCACGGGCGGATCGCCAACACCGCCGGGGACAGCGTGCTGGCCGAGTTCGCCTCGGTGATGGACGCCGTGTGCTGCGCGGTGGCGATCCAGCGGGCGCTCGCCGAGGCCGAGGGGGAGGCCGCGCAGTTCCGTCTCCGGATCGGGATCCATATCGGCGACGTCATGGTGCATGACGGCGATCTGTTCGGCGACGGCGTGAACATCGCCGCACGCCTGCAGACCGCGTCCGAGCCCGGCGCCCTGAGGCTTTCGGAGGCCGCCTACCTGCAGGTGCGCGGCCTTGCCGAGATCCCCTTCATCGATCTCGGCCCCCAGCGGCTGAAGAACATCACCCGGCCGGTGCGCGTGTACGCCGTGCCGCCGCCGGACGAACGGCCGTCGAGGTCCCTCCGGGCAGGCCGCGTCCGCGCCGCCTTGCGGCCGACGCTCGGCGCTCTCGCGATTCTCGCAGCCGCTGGGCTGGCCCTGGTCTGGTCCCACTTGGTCGGATCGGAGCGGTCGGACGGGCCGGCCGAGCCCGCGCGCCCGCGGCTATCGCTGGTGGTCCTGCCCCTCGCGAACCAGAGTGGCGAGGCGGACCAGGATTATCTCGCCGAGCAGCTCGCCGAGGACCTCTCGGCCGATCTCGCCCGCGCACCGGGCACCTTCGTCATCGCCCACGGCACGGCCCAAGCGTATAGGGGCCGGCCGGTCGAGCCGCGTGCCGTCGGCCGCGAACTCGGCGTGCGCTACGTCGTGCAGGGAAGCCTGCGGCAGAGCGGCGAGCAGGTGCGTTTCGCCGTGCAGCTCACCGACGTCGAGACCGGGGCCGCCCTCTGGGCGGATCGCTATGACGGACCGCGGGCTGCGGTCGGCGCCGCCCAGGACGTCCTCGTTGCTCAGGTCGGCCGCGCCCTCGGCGTGCGTCTGCTGGAGGCCGCCACGCAGGCCCGGTCGGGTCAGCCGGCGGACGCGGTGGACCTGATCATGCGTGGACAGGCGCTGCTCAACCGGCCCTTCGCCCGTGACAACCACGCCCAGGCCCGCCCGCTGTTCGAGCGCGCGCTCAGTCTCGATCCGGCGAATGTCGACGCGCGCCTGGGCCTGGCCGAGGTGCTTGTCGATGGCGTGCTGAACGGCTGGACGACGGAGCGGACCGCAGATCTCGATACGGCCGAGCAGGCGATCGCCTCGGTCCTGCAGGGCGATCCGACCCATCCCTTCGCGCATTATTTGCGCGGGGAGACCCTGCGCGCCCGCTCGCGCTACGCGGAGGCCCTCGCCGCGTTCGACCGGGTACTCGTCCTGAATCCGAGCTTCGCGCGCGCCTACGCCTATCGTGGCCTCATCCAGATCTTCCTTGGCCGGGCCGAGGAGACGGAACGCGACATCGCCGCCGCCATCCGCCTCAGTCCGAAGGATCCCCTGCTCGGCGCGTGGCTCGCCCGGGACGGCTTGGCCAAGCTCCATCTCGGTCAGGATCAGGAGGCGATCGAGCCGCTCCGTCGCGCGGCTGCGGTGAACCCGCTCTTCGACTTCCCACACCTCTATCTCGCCTGCGCCTTCGCGCGGCTCGGCCGAGAGGCGGAGGCGCGGGCCTCCCTCGCCGAATTTCTCAGGCTACGGCCCGGCTACACGCTCGCCCGGTACCGGAGCCTGACTTCCACCGATCCGACCTTCCTCGCCCAGCGTGCGCGCATCTATGACGGACTGCGTCGCGCCGGCCTGCCGGAGAGCTGAGCCCGGGCGACGATTCTGAGCGGACCGACCGCCGCGCATGGGATCAGAAGTTTTGTTCTTTCGCATATAGGCTGGACCGGCGCCGCGCTGAGAAACCCGCACAATAACGGGACGCTCGCGGCCGGTCAGGGAGGAAGCCACCAACGAGATTGACCGGCCCGAGGCCTTCTCGGAGGTCTTCTTCGGAGGCTGCCCGCACGATTGCCCCGACACCTGCTCGATGCTGTTCGACGTCAAGGACGGCCAGCTCCAGGGAGTGCGCGGCAATCCGGACCACCCGATGACCCGTGGCGGCCTCTGCGTGAAGCTGAAGGACTACGAGAAGCGCCACTACCACCCGGACCGGCTCCTCTACCCGATGAAGCGCGTCGGCCCGAAGGGCTCCAAGCAGTTCGAGCGGATCACCTGGGACGAGGCGCTCGACACGATCGTCACCCGCTGGAAGGCGATCATCGACCAGTACGGGCCGCATCTGGTCGGCGGCCTCCACCGACATGGGCCACGCCCCCTCGTTCTCCGACACCCTCGTCGAGGTCTCGCGGGCGAACTGAACGGTTGGCTCGCGGAGATCCGCTCTTCATCACCGACGCAGCGCAGTGACCCGAGGAAGCGCCATATCCGCGGATGTGGCGCCAGCCGGATCGCCTCCTTGCGTTCGCAAGAACGGTCGAGCCATCATCCGGCGACTGTGTCGGCGCTCCGCGGCTGGTGGGACCGCGCCGCCGGCCGCATGTCCCCTCCGGCCGCCGGCAGGCCCCAGCCCTTCACCAGGGCGTAGACCGCCGGGATGACGATCAGGGTCAGGAGGGTCGAGGAGACCATCCCGCCGATCATCGGAACCGCGATGCGCTGCATGACCTCCGAGCCGGCGCCCTGGCTCCAGAGGATCGGCAGCAGCCCCGCCATGATGGCCACGACCGTCATCATCTTGGGCCGCACCCGCTCGACCGCGCCGACCATGATGGCCGCCCGCAGGTCCGCGCGGGTCAGGGGCCGGCCGGCACGGTCGCAGGCGGCCCGCGCCGCGTCGAGGGCGTGGTCGAGATAGACCAGCATGATCACCCCGGTCTCCGCCGCGACGCCGGCCAGCGCGATGAAGCCCACCGCCACCGCCACCGACAGGTTGAAGCCCATCCACCAGAGCAGCCAGACCCCGCCGACCAGCGCGAACGGCAGGGACAGCATGACGATGAGCGTCTCGGTGAGCCGCCGGAAATTCAGGTAGAGAAGCAGGAACACGAGGAGCAGCGTCAGCGGGACGACGATCGCGAGGCGCGCCTCGGCCCGGGCCAGGGATTCGTACTGCCCGCTCCACTGGAGGGTGGTGCCGGCCGGCAGCGTTACCGCGTCGGCCACCGCCTGCCGCGCCGCCGCGACGTAGCCGCCGAGGTCCCGGCCGGCGATGTCGACGTAGATGTAGACCGCGAGCTGGCCGTTCTCGGTGCGGATCGCCGTCGGCCCGCGGTTCAGCGCCACGGCCGCGACCTCGCGCAGGGGCACGGTCCCGCCCGCCGGCAGCGGCACCTGCACCGTGTCGGCGATGGCGGCCGGGTCCGAGCGGAAGGCCCGTGGGTAGCGGACGTTGACCGTGTAGCGCTCGCGGCCCTCGACGGTCTCGGTGACGCTCTGGCCGCCCAGTGCGGTGGCGATCACGTCCTGGACGTCCCCGACCCGGAGGCCGTAGCGCCCGAGCGCCTCCCGGTCCGGGGTGATGTCGAGGAAGTAGCCGCCGATCACCCGCTCGGCGTAGGCGCTCGACGTGCCCGCCACGGTCCGGAGCGCGGCCTCGACCTGCCGGGCCAGCCCCTCCATCGCCGTGAGGTCGGTGCCCAGCACCTTCACGCCAACCGGCGTGCGGATGCCGGTCGCCAGCATGTCGATGCGGGCGCGGATCGGCTGCGTCCAGGCATTCGACACGCCGGGAAATTGCAGCGCCGCGTCCATCTCGGCCTTGAGACCCGCGAGCGTGACGCCCGGCCGCCACTCCGCCTTCGGCTTCAGGGCGATCACGGTCTCGAACATCTCCATCGGCGCCGGGTCGGTCGCCGTGGCCGCCCGGCCGGCCTTGCCGTAGACGGAGGCCACCTCCGGGAAGCTCTTGATGATCCGGTCCTGGGTGGCGAGCAGCTCGCCGGCCTTGGTCACCGAGATCCCCGGCAGGGTCGTCGGCATGTAGAGCAGGGTGCCCTCGTCGAGGTCCGGCATGAATTCCGAGCCGAGCTGCCGGGCCGGCCACGCCGTCGCCGCCAGGAGGCCGGCGGCGAGCAGGATCGTCGGCACCCGGGCCCGCAGCACGGCGGCGATCACCGGCCGGTAGGCGGCGACGAGGAGCCGGTTCAGCGGGTTGCGGTGCTCGGGGACGATCCGTCCGCGCACGCACAGCACCATCAGGGCCGGCACCAGCGTCACCGACAGCAGGGCGGCGGCCGCCATCGCGAAGGTCTTGGTGTAGGCGAGCGGCCCGAACAGGCGGCCCTCCTGGCTCTCCAGGGTGAAGATCGGCAGGAAGCTGACCGTGATCACCAGGAGCGAGAAGAACAGGGACGGCCCAACCTCGGCGGCCGCCGCGACCAGGATCGCGACCCGGTCGCTGCCGGGGGGCGCCCGCTCCAGGTGCTTGTGGGCGTTCTCGATCATCACGATCGCGGCGTCGATCATGGCGCCGACCGCGATGGCGATACCGCCGAGACTCATGATGTTGGCGCCGAGCCCCAGGGCCTTCATGCCCGCCAGCGCCATCAGGATCCCCACCGGCAGCATCAGGATGGCGACGAGGGCGCTGCGCACGTGCAGCAGGAACACCACGCAGACCAGGGAGACGACGAGGCTCTCCTCGACCAGGGTGTGCCGGAGCGTGTCGATCGCGGCCTCGATCAGCCGGGAGCGGTCGTAGACCGGCAGGATCTCGGTGCCGGCCGGCAGGCTCCGGGCGATCGCGGCGAGCTTCGCCTTCGCGCTCTCGATGACCGACAGGGCGTTGGCGCCGTAGCGCTGGATCACGATGCCGCCGGCGACCTCGCCGTCGCCGTTCATCTCGGTGATGCCCCGCCGCTCGTCGGGCCCGAGCTCGACGCGGGCCACGTCCCGCACCCGCAGCGGCGTGCCGCCCGTACTCTTCAGGACGATGTTCCCGATGTCGGCGACGCCGCGCAGGTAGCCGCGGCCCCGCACCATGAACTCGAACTCGGAGAGCTCGACCGTGCGGCCGCCGACATCGGCGTTGCTCGCCCGGACCGCGTCCCGGAGCGCCGCGAGGGTGATGCCCTGGGCGCGCAGCCGGTTCGGGTCGACGACGACGTTGTACTGCTTCACGAAGCCGCCGACGCCCGCGACCTCCGCCACGCCCTCGGCGCGCGAGGCCGCGAAGCGGATCACCCAGTCCTGCAGCGCGCGGAGTTCCGCCAGCGTCCGCTCCCGCGCGACCACGACGTACTGGTAGACCCAGCCGACGCCGGTCGCGTCCGGCCCCAGCGTCGGCGTCACGCCGGGCGGCAGGCGGCGCGCCGCGCCGTTGAGGTACTCCAGCACCCGCGAGCGGCCCCAGTACGGGTCGGTGCCGTCCTCGAAGATCACGTAGACGAAGGAGACGCCGAAGAACGAGAAGCCCCGCACCACCTTGGCCCGCGGCACCGTCAGCATGGCGGTGGTGAGCGGGTAGGTGACCTGGTCCTCGACCACCTGCGGCGCTTGGCCGGGATACTCGGTGTAGACGATGGCCTGCACGTCCGAGAGGTCGGGGATGGCGTCCAGCGGCAGCGTCCGAAGCGCCTGGAGGCCGGCGCCGACCGCCAGCGCGGTCCCGACCAGCACCAGGACCAGGTTGCGGGCCGACCAGGCGATGAGGCGGGCGATCACGGCGCGCCTCCCGCACGGGCCGCCTGCCGGTCGTCCCGCGGCGAGGCGAGGCCCTGGAGCGCGGCCTTCAGGTTGCTCTCGGCGTCGATCAGGAAGTTCGCCGCCGTGACCACCCGGTCGCCGGCCGCGATTCCGGCGCGGATCTCGGTGAAGCCCTCGCCCCGCGCGCCGAGCGTCACGGCCCGCGGCTCGAAGCGGCCCTCGCCGCGCTCGAGCAGCACGACCTGGCGCGTGCCCGTGTCGAGGACGGCGTCGTCCGGGACCGCCACCACCGGCTCGGCGCTCCCCGTGTCGATCGCGACGTCGGCGTACATGTCGGGCAGGAGCGTGCCGTCCGGGTTCGGCAGCTCGATCCGCACCCGGGCGGCACGAGTCTCGGGATTCACCTGCGGGTAGATCACCGCCACCCTGCCGGTGACCGTCCGGCCCGGCGCCGAGCGCGGGCGCACGGTCGCAACCTGGCCGACGCGGATCCCCGCGAGGTCGCGCTCGGGCACGTCGGCCAGCACCCACAGCACCGCGATGTCGGCGATCCGGAACAGGGTGTCGCCGGCCGCGGCCTTCATGCCCTCCACGGCGTTCCGCTGCAGGACGATGCCGTCCCGGGGCGACGACCACGTGATGGCCATGGGCACCGTGCGGGTGCGCTCCATCGCGTCGATGACGGATTCGGAGATGTTGAGGTTCTGCAGGCGCCGCCGCGCCCCGTCGAAGCCGGGATTGGCGATGAGCTGGGCCGCGGCCGCGTTGATCTCCGGCGCGTAGATGTGGACCAGGGGCTGGCCGCGGCGGACCCGGTCCCCGGTCGTGACGTTCTCGACGCGGTCGACGTAGGCGTCCGAGCGGGTGGCCACGACGGTGACGCGGCGCTCGTCGAGGGCCAGGGTGCCGGGCACGCGCACCGGCTGCGCCACCACGCGCCGCTCTGCGGTCGCGATCCGCACGCCGGTGCGCTGGATCCGGCCGACCGGGACCGTCACGACCGGGCCGCCCCCATCCACGTCGGCGTAGACGGGGACGTAGTCCATCCCCATCGAGTCCTTCTTCGGCACCGGCGACGTGTCCGGCAGGCCCATCGGGTTGCGATAGTAGAGGATCGCGCGCGCGCCGGAATCGGGCCGGTGGCCGGCGGCTTCCGCGCCGGCCGCGTCGGGACCGGCAGCGTCGTCCAGTAGACCGAAGCGGACGTCCTCGCTGGCGCGCACCGCCCGGAACGCGCGCCCGTCCGCGGTCATCATCGGGGCGAGCGCGTAGACCGGCTTCCCGTCCGGGTCTTGATAATAGACCACGGAACCGGTCGCCGCCGCCGGGATGGGCGGCGCCGCTCCGTTCGGCCACCAGGCGGCGAACCGCGTCCGGGCTGCCGCAACCAGCGCCGGCACGGGGTCGCCCCGGTGCCCCGCGCCATAGCCGATCCCCCCCGCCGCGAGTGCGGCGAGGGCCCCGGCGAACCAGGCGGTGCGGCTCATTTGGCGGCCTGGACGATCAGCTGGTCGTCGACCGTGCCGGTCTCACCCTGCACCTTTGCGGCGAGCGACAGGCGCCAGCGGCCCTGCATCGAGAGTCTGGCCTTGAACCGGTAGATGCCGGGCTCGGTGGACGGCAGCTGCTCGACCTTGGTGGCCATCTCCTCCATGGCGTCTGGCGCCATGTCGAGGCGCTTGGCGAAGATCACGGCGTCGGGCACCGGCTTGCCGCTGCGCCGGTCGACGAGTCGGACAGCGAGGACCGTCTCGCCGACCTTGGTCTCCGGCTGCACGAGTTCGAAGCGGTAATCCTTGACTTCGGCGTGCGCCGGCTGGGCTGGAGCCGACAGGACGGCAGCGAGCAGCGCGGCCGCGGCGGCACGCGCGAGGGGGAGCTTGATCACGGGTGTTGTCTCCTGAACGCGATGGAAGGTGCGCGCGGACGCGCGTCACCGTGGCCGGCGCGCGCCGGCGGCATCGGGTTCAGGCTCGGGGAGGCTCGGGTAGCGGGGTCCCCGCCCGGCTGGCGAAGGCTGCGGCCTCGGGCCAGCAGGTGCTCAGACCGATCGCGGTCGGTACGGGGAGGGCGATCGCGACTGGAAGGAGCGAGGCCATGCCGGCCAGGCAGAGCGCCATCAGCGGGCAGCCCTTGGCACAGTCGGCCTTGGCCGGCTTCGGGCAGCACGGCATGGTGTCCATGTCCGCCATCATGACGGCGTCACTGGCGGCCATCTCCAACGCGACGGCGTGGTAATGGTCCCCATGGCCGTGGGCTGGCCCGGCCATCGGCACGTGCGGGCCCGCGGTGACCGCGGGAGCGGTCACCGGCGTCAGGGCGAGGCTGATCACCGCGAGGAGCGGCAACAGAAGCCGAAGGGCCGACCAGAAGTTCACGGCGCCAGGATGCCAAATTCCGAGCGGAAGCGGAAGGGCAAACCGGTCGGGTTCAAAGCGCCAGGGAGTTCCGCACCCCGTTCGGTGCCGCTGATCGGCCGCGCGCTGTCCAGAGACAAAGCCACCCGGACGGACCCGTCCGGGTGGCTCGGTCCTAACGCTCAGGAGCGGGGCGCCCGCTCCAGCCAGCCGATGTTGCGACCCTCGCCGCTGCCGCCATTGCGCGGCCGGGCATCGCCCCGCTGGGGCCGGGCGTCGCGGCTCGGACGAGCCTGGTTGGGGCGCTCGCCCTGCGGACGTGCCGGCCGATCGGCGCGGACGTCGCGACCCTGCGTGGCGTGGCTCCGCCCGTCGCCGCGGGCGTCGGTCCGACCCTCCTGGGGCCGACCCTGCCGGGGGGCACCCTGGCCCTGGCCGCCGAAGCCGCGACCGCCCTCGGGACGGCCCTGCTGGGGACGGCCCTGCTGCTGCCGTGGCCGCTGGCCCTGGCGGCCGGCGCCGGGCCGCTGCCGCTCGGGGCGGCGCTCCTCCTCGCGGGCGATCTCGGCGGCTTCCTGGCGCGACGGCGGGTTGAAGCCCTCGGGGAAGCCCGCCACCGGCACCTTCTGCCGGGTCACGCGCTCGATGTCGCGCAAGTAGGCCTTCTCCTCGTCGTTGCAGAACGAGATGGCGAGGCCGTCCGCCCCGGCCCGAGCGGTGCGGCCGATCCGGTGGACATAGCTCTCCGGCACGTTCGGCAGGTCGAAATTGACCACGTGGCTCACGCCCTCGACGTCGATGCCGCGGGCCGCGATGTCGGTGGCGACCAGGACCCGGCAGGATCCGTCCTTGAAGGCGGCCAGCGCCCGCTCGCGCTGAGGCTGGCTCTTGTTGCCGTGGATCGCGGCTGCCGCGATGCCGACCTTGTCGAGGCCGCGCACGACCCGGTCCGCCCCGTGCTTGGTGCGGGTGAAGACGAGCACGCGCTCGATCGCCGGATCGCGCAAGATGTGGCCGAGCAGAGCCTGCTTCGCGCCGGTATGGACGAAGATCACCTGCTGGTCGACGCGCTCCGCCGTGGTGGCGACGGGCGTCACCGCGACCTGGACCGGATCGGTGAGATATTGCGCCGCGAGGCCAGCGATGTTCTTCGGCATGGTCGCCGAGAAGAACAGGCTCTGGCGCTTCTCGGGGAGCATCCTCACGATGCGCTTGAGGGCGTGGATGAAGCCGAGGTCGAGCATCTGGTCGGCCTCGTCGAGGACGAGGATCTCGACGCCTTCCAGGGTCAGCGAGCGGCGCTCGATCAGGTCGATCAGCCGGCCGGGGGTAGCGACGAGGATGTCGACGCCCGGCGCAAGGGCGCGCTCCTGCCGACTGATCGTGACGCCGCCGAACACAACCGTATTGGTGAAGGACAGGTGACGACCGTAATCCGAGAAGGATTCGGCGATCTGGTTGGCGAGCTCGCGGGTCGGCGAGAGCACCAGCACCCGGCAGCCGCGGCGCGGGGCGCGACGGTCCGAGAGCGAGAGGCGGTGCAGGATCGGCAGCGCGAAGGCCGCGGTCTTCCCGGTGCCGGTCTGGGCGATGCCGCAGAGGTCGCGACCCTCCATGGCAGGCGGAATCGCCTGAGCCTGGATCGGGGTCGGCGCGACGTAGCCGGCCTCGCTGAGCGCCCGCAGCACGGGCTGGGCGAGTCCGAAATCGGTGAATTGGGTCAAGGATGTATCCGATGCAGCAGGGCCGGCCGGGCGCCTCGCGTCGCACGCGAGCTGTACCGTGTTTGAGCCGGTCCGTTGGCAGGGGGCAGCCCGCGTGATGGGGCGACCCGGGTGCATGCACGTTATGAAGAGGGGGGCCGGATCACGCCGGGAAGGCGCCCGATCCGTCACGCAGCCCCCTCAAGCGGGCCATGGCGGCCGCTGACGCTGCATCGCCGATATGCGGGTGTGCGGCTGCGAAGTCAATGCAGGGCCGGGTTGCGGCGCAGTCAGGCCGAGCGCCGCGCTTAGCGGACGAGCACTCCCGTCGCGGCCGCGTAACGCAGCAGGTCGGCGATCAGGGCGGGGCGGTGCGGCTCAGCACCCAGCAGCGCCAGGGGGGACTGCTGCCCAACAGGTCGACGATCAGCGCGAAGACTCAGACGATCAGCGGCGCACCGCCATGCGTGGCACCACATCCGGGTTGCCGAAGATCCGGGCAACCGAAACAATGTGGTGCGGCCAAGAGGACTCGAACCTCCACCCCTCTCGGGACTAGCACCTCAAGCTGTGTTGAGATGTTGATTTGATAGGGTATTCTCTGCAAACGCAGGAAATCGGCCTAATTGAAAAGGCTAGGTAATTTCCAAGTCGTGCAAACCGTCTCGGACCCGCGCTGGCCGACATAGCTTTAGGTTGCGCGTGAGTGAGGGGGGAGGCCCATGCTGCTCGCCGCCGAAGCCTTTGACGCGGCGCAAGCGGCCGTAGAGGCTCGACTCGGCAGCGGTCCGAACGGGTCTGAGGGCGCGGAAGTGGTTGGCCGCTAGGCAGCCGTGCGCAACGCCCCCGGTCCAGCTGCGCAAGGTGATACTCGCCACCAAGTCCGCGATCGACGAACACGCGGACTATGGGACCCTCGACGTCGGCGGGTAATCGGTTGAGCCGCGATTGGGCGCTGGCGTGATCACGCCTCGTCTTGGTGCGGTGACATGTTGACGTACCGGCACGAAAGCATGGGAGGAGCCGTCCGGCGCACCACCTTGCAAATGCAGGCCAAGAGCAGGAAAATAGGCGCTGATTCCTAGAATGCCGCTTGGGCGAACCGCTGCATCCTCCACCCGTCGAGGAGTTCACGGTCCCACGCCTGTAGGCGCCATCAGCGACCAAAGGGAGTTCCGTCTGCCGAGTCTCCGTCCGACGTCAGTCAGCGCAGCATTGCAAGCCTGCGGGCGGACGTCCTCGGGCTTCAAGCCAGGCGACCGGATCTCTCGGAAGCCTTCGGGCGGTGCATTGTGGCTGGCATCCTGTCGTTCAAGCGGAGGCATCCGGAGTGCGCGGCCGTGCTCGACCTCAACGCGGCCCATGTCGTCGCCTCTCCCGCCGCGGAAGCGGAGCGCGTCATTCGCCGTGCGCGTGACGCGGTGACGAAGATGGCCCTGAAGCCTGCCGGCTCGATCGTCATGCAGCCGTGACGAGCGCGATTACGTTCGGATTGCCGGCCGCCGCTCTAGCTGGCGGTTTCGGCCTCCTCCTGCTCACTCGCTTATCAGGCGCCCGCCTCGATCGACTCCGAGGCTCGGACCGCCTCGGCCGCGAGACGTTCCAGGGTCGCTCCTGAGACTGCCAATGCATCGTCCGGCCCCCACTCGATTGCGTCGGCGTGCTCCGACAGCCGGACCGATGCAAACAGCGCAGAGTCGTCGCGCAGCGGCCTGAGCGCGGCGTGCGTGGAGATGAGCGGGCCGAGGTCGATCACGTCACTCGTGCCGGCGCGGGGCCCGTCCGACCAGTCCACGATCACCTCGTGCCAACCGCCCCCCACGGCCACCGACGCCAGCGTGGGCAAGTCACCATTCCTCCCACGAAGCTGGCCGGTCCTCGCGCGAACGACGACATCAACGTCCACCCCCAAGGATGTGAGGTAGCCGAGCATCCGCTCTAGCGAGCAGTCGCCGACCTGGCCGCGCAAGAGGCGAGAGACCTCGGCCGGCGAGAGCCCAACGGCCCGCGCCAACTCGACCTCAGAGAGCCCGAGCTGCTCAGCTTCATCGCGGATCAGGATCACCACATCAGCCTTGAGCCGACACAGCGTCGGATTGGGGAGCCCAAGGTCGGCGAACACGTTCCCCGTCCCCGTGATGACCATCTCTTGCCCAGCCCTCATCAGCCGCGCACCTTTACGTGACACAGAAGGGGTCGCTACCGAGCCTGCAAGCGCTGACCAAGTCACCACGACGCTTGAACTCCTGCAGTCTTCGAAGGGTGTCAGGCTGAAGGCGTGAACTCGTGAAGACGATCTTTCGCCTTTGGCGGAAAATGAGCCCTCCGCCATCCCCGCAATCACGGCAGCGGCGGATGAGTTGGACGGCCGCTCTGGCCCCCCGAGATCAGCCGCCCATTTCGAGGGGGCGAACCCGCAGGCTGATCCTCTCGCCCTTGGCGATGGGCGTATCCCTCGGCGTTGCGCCTGCCATCGTAGTCTCGACGCGATGAGGCACCCCGTCGATCAGTAGAGTCCGCCCGATCAGCGCTCCCGAGATGCGCGGCATCTCGAACGGTGCGGCGATCCAGATAAGGCTCGTGTCCTCCTCGCGCCTGAGGATTTCCGGCTCCCACATGCTCGACCTCCGCACGGACAAGCCCGCTACATAGGGCGAAGGCCTGTGCGCGGCCGCCGGCCCGCACGTGAACAGGGCGAACGCGGCCGCAGGCGCGCGAGGACCTGATTGGTTGGTCCGCTCGACCGCAGCGGTCCGCAGTGGGCTCAAGATGAGAAAGGCCCCACCGGACTGCGCCGGCAGGGCCTGTTCTGAAGCCGACGAACTCTACCCGCTGGGCTGAATGCCGGCTCCCAAAGCCCCTTGCGGGGACCCACCTAATATGGGCCCTTGCCCACAAGGATGCAATCACAGCCCGAGGGCGGAGCGGATCCCGGCCTCGACCCGCGCCATGTCATCAGGGACCAGGAAATCGCCGCGGTAGCCCTGGCCGGCGATGACGCGATCAAGGCGGGCATGGGATACCCGAAATAGGGATGCGCAGCTCGCCCAGACATCCTTCGTGAAGGACCGATAGGAGCGAGCAGCAAACGGCACATCCCAAGGGCCCGCGGTGGCCGGCGGGGTCGCGCTGCACGGCACGACGGTGCAGAGCCCGGGTCCCGCCCCATGCTTGTGGTTCAGCCGGTCGACCGACACGACAATGACGCGGCGCGCCTTCCACACCTCTGGAGCCGCGGAGACGGGCGGCAATCGAAGGGGGAAGGTGCGTGGGTCCAGGGGGTCCGGCCCGAAGTCGCACATAAGGATCGCGCCACGGCGCGGGGTGAAGGTGATCGCCACGGCAGACCTCAGCGGCCCTGACCGTGGGCCTGCGCATTCGCGCAGGTTTCGAGACAGCGCATGATCCAGGCGTTCAGCGATTGGCCGTTGCTCTTGGCGAGAGCTTCGATGCGGATCTTCAGGCTGTCGGGGATGCGGACAGTGATACGGCTCTCGGCCTCGCCCGCCTCTGGCTGTTCGCCGAACAACTTCTCGATCTCATCGACGAAGTTATAGCGCTCCAACCATGCTTGAGCCTCGCTCGGGCTGAGCGGCTTAAGATTTTCGAATGGGTCTCCGAAAGGTGTCTCTCCGCCATAGTAGCAGAAGAAGGCGCCGTGTCGGGTTTGATAGAGAAGATCGAACTGATCCATCTCATCTTCGTGCTGTGGTGCTTTGGCAATCCGAGTTGAAGTCTCGGTATTATACGTTTTGCCCTCGATAATTCTTTTCATGACGCCCACCCCGGGGCACCGCGGCCCAGTCACATGACGTCATGTAAGGGGTTGGTGTCATGTGTCAAGTAACAGTCGACGTCATATGATCGGGTTCAGTCGCCGTCAGGAAAGAAGCTGCCTCGATCATGCTCGTCCGTCCGGGCCGGCTCGCCCTCTGCAATCCGCTTCAGCATCCGGTAGCTGTCGGCGATCACATCGCTGGCGCGCACGTACCCGGGTCCTGGATCGAACTCGATTACGATCACATCACTTCCAAGACGGTCGCCGCATTGGAAGAGGCCGACCCCATTCCGGACCGCCCTCAGCGCCTTGGACCCCCGCACGAGGCGAGCCTTTTTCCGTTTGGGATCGAGTGCGCCGTGCTTGATCGAGGCTGCTGCATCCCGGAGTACCTGGAAGCTGCGCGAGACCTCTACGAGCGCATCGCGATACAGGTCGTCACTCTCGTGGGAGCCCATCGCCGGATCGCCGGCCGCCACGCCGGTGGAATGGATGATGCCGGCGAGCGCGTCGAGGGTCAGGATCGCGTTGACAATCGCCCGCAGGTCATCGGGCTCCTCGAGGGCCAGCTGCACGTTAGGCTGCGCGACCTCAGCAAGGAAGGGCTCAAGGGCGGTTCCTCATACAATGGCGGGCATGTCGCGAGACGGCCTGAATCAATCCTATTTCAACCCCTCGAACTTCGTCCAATTCCAAAGGCTCTCTGCCTGCCGCTTGGATATCGCGTGAGACCCCGGCCAATCGAAGCCCGTACGGTTCAGGCCATGATGCAGGCCGTCAACGATAGTTTCTGTCTCAGAAAACAGCCAATCAACATCGTTATTTTTCATGGGTGCAACAGTACCGGCCTCTTCGGCTCGTGTTTTACTGAGGTTGTGCGCAAGGAATTTGTGACGATGATTTCTGACGGATTTTTGTCGAGAGCTGCTCTCTACGGCTCGAGCCCTGGCAAGAGTTTGGTCGATCAGAGCATCGATCTCCCTGGCCATCTCTTCCAAAACGGATACATAAGCTTCTTCGCTGATGTGCGGCTTACTCTGCCCTCCCGTAATGCCTGCTCGTATATCTGCCCGCACCTCCGGGTCATCGAATAAGTGCAGCACATTGGGGATGCTGGCATCCTGGGGGTCGGGCGGCTCCCAAAATGCACACAGCCGCACTACTTCAAAGCCGGCCATACTAAAACGGAAATTGTTGAAGGCGTGGGCGGCATAGGAACGCGGGATCTGCCGAGATAACACATCGGTCTTTAAAATGACTTGGTTAGACTCGTGAAGCGCAATCAACGAAATCATGTGATTTACAAGTTCGTTGGTGCGCTGTTTGGCGAGGGTGAGACGGTCAGAAGACGAGAGGGTCTTCGTCTTGCGCTTGCCCACCGGCACCTCGATACGGCTCTGGCCCTGCATCGTGGCCGTGGGCCGGCGCCTGCGGTGTCCAGATCCCCCGCTGCGCCGACCCTCACGCGACCGCCCGGCCAAGGCTTCACGGACTGGATGTGAGGAACTGGCCCACATCCGCCTGTCATCGCATGTCTGCCCGCCACAATGCCGTTGGAGTCGCGACCACCTCAGGCGTGTCGGCGGGGAAGAGTAGTAAGCTTAGCAGATAGAGGCTTGGCCGTCGAAGCGACCGGTAGCGTGGCCCGGTTCGTTAGATATGATACCCGCGCCCCATCGAGGGGCAGAGAAATCAGAGCAACGCAATGGCCAGTAAGCATCCCGACTCGCGGCCAAAATCTGATGCTCCCGTTCCGGTACAACGGTCCGAGGAGGAGAAGGTACTCGAAGCTCTCCGGCAGTCGGCCGACGACCCGAAAGCCAGCCCGCAGCGATCCCAAGCGCGCGCGGGCCTAAGAAAGCTCGGCGAACGGTGAGATAGGGGCTTCCCCCCAAGTATCGCTTGACGTATAGACCAACACGCAAACATCGATCAGGCGCCGGCGGGGATACCTGCGCGGCGCCTTTCTCGTTCCTGGCCGGCCGATGCTTGCCTTGGTGTCTCGACGCCAGGGCTGGGCAGCCCCGTCAGACCCACAGGCGCGCTCCGGCGCGCCTATTTTTTTGCTCCTCAATTACGCTGTGTTCCCAGAGAGACAGAGAGAACGAAGGACTACCAAATGAACACCAGGTGCAAACCTCCCGTGCCGGTTGGTAATCCCCTCCTCGTTGGCGCCAGAGAATTAGGAGCGTTTCTCGGCCTGAGCCCGCGTTCGGTCTACTTCCTCGTGGCGAAGGGCCGGATCGCGCCAGTGTTCAGGCTTGGCGGGCGGCGGATGTACGCCGAACGGAACGCGCTACAAGCTTGGCTTGCCGACCAGATGCGCTCAGGTCAGGCTGTTAGCGATGCGTCTGCCGACCCGGTCGCCAAGGCGAATTAGCTGCTCAACTCTGGCTGGGGTGCAACGTGGGTAGCCGGCGAGGCGGATCCGATCTCGTCGAGGATGCGCCCAGAAATATCCAAGTAGCTTGGATAAATGTTCGCGCCTTGAACTTGATACCTCTGTGGTCAAGCCCCAAAGTGTGAGCCGTGATCAGAATTTTTCTGCCGCAATGGCCGTATTTGATCATTATCGGGCTTTCCACACGGAAAGACCCGACTTAAAACAGAAGGGCTCGACGCGATTCTGTCCACGTCGAGCCCTTTTAAGTGTTGCGAGGGCCTGCAAGCTATCTCGCTTCACTGCAGCAGGCCATAACCTGTGCCTTGAAGGCCCGTACTGCTAGCATCTGTCGTAGGTCGATTCAAGATCGAGCGGCATATAGGTCAGTTGCGCACAGGTCTACTATAGGGGTCAGATCGTCGTGACCAACCGGCTCGTGCTCATCCCGTATATACCTGACGAGCGCATGTCTCCCGAAGAGGGGGCAAAATTGCTTGGGGTCAGCCGATCAACATTGCTTCGCTGGAGCCATGATTTCGGCCTCGGGCGCCTTATCGGAAAGAAGCTCGTCCTGAGCAGAGTCGCTGTGCAGCTTTGGATTGAAGAGCAGCACGAGCTCTTGGCTCGATACCACGCTGGAGATCGCTCGAGCGAGCAGATCCGCCACCAGTTCGCGCGTCAACGCATCGAACTTCCCGCTGAGGTCATCGCCGCCGCCGCGGAGTAAGACCATGCACAATTTGGATACGAGGGCTGGAGTGCCAACTCCGGCGAGCGATGGTGCTCGCGCTGATTACAGTGCCGGCAGGGTCGGACGAAAGCCATGAGCTTCGCGGCTCAAAAATGGGTCATGCCGCTCGACTGTGGTTCGCCGGTGGTGAAGTGCGTCCTGATCGCGCTCGCCTACTACGCGGATGAAGATGGGCTCTGTTGGCCATCGCAGGAGACGCTGGCTCAAAACACCGGCTTCTCCCCTCGTGCGGTTCGTGGTGCGATCGCATCTCTACGCGAGCTGGGCCTCATCACATGTGAAAAGCAGCGTCGCTCCGACGGCTCTCGCCGAAGCGACAACATCACTCTCAAAATCGGCGCCCAGCCCAAGCGGCAGGACGTGCCGGTTGTCGGCCGGCAACAGGCAGGTGGCGCCAAGCAAGCGGCACGTGGTGCCAAACCAGCGGCACGTGGTGCCGGACATGAACCGTCACAGAATCATCAGGGGAACCGTCATCAGTCAGCGGGCGAGCGAGAGCGCGAGGCGAAAGCTGTGCTCAAGCGGCCGGTCGAGGTCGAGATCATCGCCGGGGTCGGCGTCGTTGAGACCACGGAAGGTTTTCGGCTGGCTGCGCCGGTTCAACCTCTGCGCGACGTTCGCCAGTTGCTGGAGACCGAGGGGGTGTCGCTCATCCAGGAGATGACTGGGCGGACCGAGTTCATGGCCCAGAAGCTCGTCGGCCACTTCATGCGCATGGCCTACGGCGAGGCGAACGTCATCCTCGCCTACCTCCGCGAAGCCAAGGCTCGCGGGGAGCTCGACCCGTCTATGTGGGTCGAGGACCAGCTGCGGGCCCGAACGCTGAAAAGTCGTCAGGCGGTGCCGCTTCCCGGATCAGCGGGACGCTATAGCCGCGAACCCCGAATGAGCCCCGCCGCCCAGAGGATCGAAGAACTCAAAGTTCAGGTACGCGAAGCCGTCGCTACAGGAGCCCTCCATGTCCCCAGTGACACCCCCGACGCCGTCGAACTCCTCCTCCTTGCGGGTCCTGAGCACGACGAGGACGGAGGCGGCGCTCTCGACGGAGGTGCGGGAGGCGCTCGCGGCGAGGATCGAGGAGTTGCATGGGCGGCTGGAGGTGGATCCCGCCCGTCCGACGCACTACTCCGTACGGTCGGACAGAGCGGTCACGACTCGCGAGCGTCAAGCGCTCTCCGCCGCCGCGGAGCGCCTGGTACGGCGGCTTGAGCCCTGCGACAGCCCCGAGTTGCTCGCAGGTGCTGTGAACCGGTTTCTGCGTCGCTATGAGCACGGGAACGCGACCCACCCCGTGGATCAGCAGCTCCTCGAGGAGGAATATGCCGCCGCCGTCCGGGATCTTCCGCTCTGGGCCGTAATCGAGGCGAGCGAGCGCTTCCGGAGCGGGCGTACGCTGATCAAGCGCCGGATCGGGTTCCGTCCCGACTCTGCGGAGTTCGCCCTTGAGGCGCGTGAGGGGATGATCCCGGTCCGCGCCCAGTTCGTGCGGGTCAACCGGATCCTGAACGCCGAGGTCTACGAACTGCCGAGCCCGAAGGACCGGGCCAAGGTCGAGCAGCTCGCCGAGGCGTTCCGCGCCAGGTCCATGGCCGGCGCCGACGGCCGGCCCATCCCAACTGAGGCGGAGATCGGCCGAGCCCGCGAGGCGGCCCTCCGCGATCAGGTGGCCGCGCTTAGGCGCACCGGGGCAAGCGGAGGGATCTCGGCGCTGATGGATCGGCTAGACGCCAAGCGCGGCCGGCCGGCTCAAGGATCATTGGTGGAAGAGCCCACGGGTGAACCAGACCGCACGTGATCCTCTTATGGGTGGCTACCGTCTCGGGCCGTCACCCGTGCATGCGTGAACTCTCCCACGCCTTCAGGATCCCAGCCGTGAATGGGGCGAGCATGAAGCGGATTGCAGCCGCGGTCAGTCGGTGACGGTCGTCCCAAGCGACTGAGCTGCGGCCTGGGCCTGGTCACGCGTCAGGCCGGTGACCATTGCCCTTCCATCGCGGTAGACCGTGTAGGTGCCATCGTCTGTGGCGCGGATCCGGATCATTGCGCCTCCTCAGATTGCTTGGCCGCGGCGATGATGTCGGGCGGCCCGTTGCCTTGCCCGAGCATTGTGAAGGCGGCGGAGCCTATCCTGCTCTGCCTCAGCCTCATGCAGATGGTGGGCTGCCAATGCGGGCTGCTGCGTCGTTAGGTGGCTCTCGCGATGCGCCTCGACTGATTTCATGGGATCGCCTCCCTCAAGTACTTACGTATCGAGCTTAGCCGTTCGTTAATCATTTGCAACCCGTGGACCGGCAACTGTCCCCGAGACGGTGAGTTCGCCTCAGAGCGCCGTGTCCGGCCGAGCCAGATCCGCGCGGCCGGCGCACCAAGCGGCAGGCATCTGCAATGGGGTCAATCCTGGCAGACCTCGAAGCGGCAGCCGCAGAGGCCGATGCCAGCCGCATGGCGGCGTAGCGCGCCCCAGGCGAGGCGGGCTTCGATCCGTGGAGGCGTGGAGGCGTGAACTCCTCCACCCATCGACCACACCAACGCGCTACCTCCTATTGAGCCGGCGCAGATCTCTGCGCCGGCACCTCCAATAGCTACATCAGACTGCTTGCCTTACAGCCTTCTTCACCGGTTTTCGTTTGCTGGTTCTGTGGATTTTATTTGTAAGTGAGGGCTGTCTTTTCTTGTACGTAGAGCTCTTCTTCGCTTTAGCTCTCGGTCGAACCTCGGCAATTCGATCACCTGAGGAACCGAAGAGGGCTTGGGCCAATTTGATGCTCGAATGAGCCAGCCCATACAACGAAGCAATGATAAACGCGGCAGCCAACAAAGATCCCCAGAGCGGATTTCCCTCCAGAGCATAGAACCGCGCCGCACAGCTCCAAAGCCCATCACACCCGGCAAATGGCTCGAGCAACACATGAAGCGCGTGATGTCCTTCGGTTACTAACCCAAGGGCGCCGTAAGCTCCCGGGGTATGAGTACCATTACCCATGATGGCCTCCTCTGGCAGCGATATTGACGGCAACTTTGTCGGGAAGATCGCCGGCCAGGAAAGCACGATCGTTGATAAGGACCCGTTCCTCAATTCCTAGGAACTTCAGGTTCGCAGCATTTCAAAGGCTTGACATTTCCTCCGATCCCAGTTCGGATATAGTGTTTTGCGCTATGGAGGTCGCATTGCCTCTACGCACCCTTTTGTATCCAACCCGCATTCCAAATCGTCTTGACGCCGCTGAAGCATTGCGTCGATGCGAATTGTTTCGCAAACGTCAAAACTGGTCATATGAAGACTTTTTGGAAGCTGCCCCTGAACTTGGCTGGAATGTCAAACGGTTAAGGTCGGTTCTTTCCGATCCGGACCGAGCGAATATCACTGCCGAAAATGTTAACGCTCTAAATAAATTCATTCATGAACAGGGAATAAACATTGACGTTGGCTTTCAGGTCGATCTTTTAGGCGGGTTCTATGATTATATGTATTTTGCCTTGCTTAGATATTTGAGATACAACCCCTCCACTGAGGAAGAAACAAAGCAACTCGCCGCGGGTCTCTACCGGTTATACCGACCTTCTTTGAAAATTCCCGACATGTTCACGGTCGGAGTATTCGAAATCACAGTCGATCCAATATCCCACGCTCTATGTGTTTCGGAGATACGCAGATACAAGGGGGATACCGACGATCATAAAAGTAAATATGGAATTGAAGGAGCCATATCAGAAGAATTTCACGGGTACATGGTTAGAAAAAGACGACGATATATTTGCCTCCAGAGAAATGTAGTTCAAAAGAGCCCAAATTTTCTTGTTACGGTTTTCAACGACGAATTTCTCGATGGACATCAAGAAGCGCGCATCATGTCTCTGGGTGGCATTGCTTTCGGCACATCCGGCTCAAGAATGTATGTATCAAGAGTATATATTGAGAGATGCGAAGACGGATTGAATATGAAACAACTCAAAGATGAAATAGATTATGTCAAGAAGGACCAATTAAGGGCGAGCGTCGTCAGAAATCTTACCTTACCAAATGGCGATCCTTATTTTGTCTTCTAAGTGGGCAAAAACCAATCACTGTCTGACCATCCGCTTAATTGCTTCGGCGCCGAACGGCTTCCCAGACACCGCGCAATGCCCAGCCTCGGCCAGCCCCGCTGAGACTTCGCGGAGGGACCGGCGCCGGCCGTTGACCGGATAGCGGTGCAGCTTGCGGGCGAGATCCACCATCGCCCCATTGAGTTCGCGGTACGAGCGGCCGCCGCACTTCACCTTCTCGCCAGCCGCCGCCTGCTCCTTCATCTTACGCTCGCGGGCACCCTTCAGCTTCGCGACCAGCGACGCCTTCTCGAACTGGCTTACGGCCCCGAGGATCTGGCGGAGCATGTCACTGGTGGGCGTGTCCTCCACGAAGGTCTCGGGTGAGTCCGCCGCGATCAGGGTGATGCCTTGGTCCTTCAGGAACCGGTGCCCGGTCTCCTGCACGATCAGATCGCGCGAGAAGCGGTTGGCGGTCTCCACGATGATGGTGCGCAGACCGTTGCCGGCGATCCGGTCCAGCATGGCCGCAAAGCCTGGCCGCACGTCCACCGGATCGCTGCCGCGCACGTCGGCATCATAGAACGTGTCCACGAGGACATAGCCCGCGCGTTTGGCGAACGCCTCGATCGCGGCGCGCTGGCGCTTCTCGGAGTCCTTGTCGGCGCCGACGTTGGTCGCCGAGCTGGTCCGGAAATAGGCCACAGCCTCAACTAACTGCTTGCGTGCCATGGCGTTGCTCGCCCTGTTCGTCACTCTTCTTTGAGGAAGTGTGACGGCGTCGCCTCCTGGCCGCAAGCCCTTCCCCCTTCACCGGCGCGCTGCGCGCCCGGTCCATCCATCGCCGCCGCCTGTGCGTGGCGCGATCCGTCCACCACGGACGGCCCCTCCTCAACAGGATCAGCCAATCACATGACCAGTAAGAAGAACGAGACCGCCCCGACCCACACCCCGCCGGCGCGTAGCGTCGCTCGCGGCGAACTGAGCCGGCGCATCGTGGCGCTGGAGGCCGCGAAGAAGAAGGTGGAGGAGCGGCAGAATTCCGCCCGGGGTCTCGCCATCCGGGGCGAGACCGCGAAGGCGCTCGCGGCTCAGCTCGCAGGCCTCAAGGCGCAGGCGGTGGCCGCCCTCGCGGACCATGCCCTAAATGGCTCTGGCCGTCCGCCCAAGCTGTCGGGGGACGGCCGGGAGGACTTGATCGAGCGGCTGGCCGAAGCGGAGGCCCTTGCCGAGGCTGCCGGCCCGGCCATCGAGGTCGTCAATGCCGAGATTGCCCGGGCGCACGGCGACTTCAACCGGGCGAGCATCGCCGTCCATGACATCGTCGTCCCGGTACTTGAAGAGGAGTTGGGGGCGCTCGATCGTGAGATCCAGGCGCACCTGGAGAAGCTCATCCCCCTTGAGACGCGCCTGGCCGGGCTCCGCCTGTGGGCCGAGAGGAAGAGCTATCTGAAGGAGGGCGAGGCGCGCGGTCCCTTCCTTCGGCTGATGAATGCCGCTGCGGAGGTGATGACGGCCAAGCGTGTATCGCTTCGGACGCCGGCCAACGAGACGGACGAGACGATCTGGCAGGTGCTCGCGGATCGCCTGTTCACGGACGCCGATGCCTTGGCCGTTCCCCATGCCGAGGCGGCCTGATGCTTCTCTACGGCAGCCTCTCAGATCCCGTCGCGCTGGCGGATGGTTCCGTGCAGGTGACAGCTTCGGTCGACCCTGGCCCGAGCGACCCCCGCGCGGCCCACATCGATCCCGCGATCCTTCGCGCTGCGGCGGCCGAGTTCTTCAGCAGCGCTCCGGTCCTCCTGGAGCAGTTCACCCCGGGCGCCACGGCAGCAGGCGGGGTCGCTGACCTTTCCGTCAACGCACAGGGCGCTGTCGATGTCACCCTCGCGGTGAAGGGGGGCGCGGCGGCCGTGAAGGTGGTGGCCGGCGTCTACAAGTCCGCCGCGCTGGCTGTGCGGGTCACCGCCCGGGATCCTGCCACCGGCGCCATCACCAAGGCCCAAATCTACGCGGCAAGCCTGATCGACCGGGCCGACGACCCGGCCTTTCTCGCCAAGGCCATGCCGGCGGGCGGCCCGGTCCGCGACGCCATCGGGGTGATCCATGGCCTGGAGCACTCCCTGTTCGAGATCGGCGCCCGGCTGACCCGCTACGAGCGCTCACTCCGCTGATCGGCTCGAGCGGGTCCGACCCCCGCTCGGCCGTCGAGCGCCTAAACGTCAGAGAGCCGCGCATGAAAGCATCGCTCAAGAAGCGCCTTCGCAAAATCGAAGAAGAGCTCGCGAGTTTCAAACGAGTGAGCTTGATCGAAGTCTTCTTTATCCCGGAAGGCTGTGAAGATGTGCCAGCTTTCCGTGCCCGGTGTACAGCCACGGCTCGGAAGAACCGATCCCCGCTATTCGTAGAGTTCGTCGGCCCGGCTGGCGGACCAGAACTTGGGACCGGTCCCCTCGGCGAAGATGCCGAGCAAGAACCCCACGATCACACCTGATTCGGAGAGTAGCCATGCAAAAGCAAATCGCTCCCACACACACCGTGCTCGACGGCGCGGATATTTGTCTTCTGGCCGGCATCGCCTGCCTGTTTTTCGGCATCAACCCCGATATATCTGAGTTGAGTTTAGGCAAGTCACCGGATCAGGAGAGCGCTCGGGTCGATTGCATCACAGAGGCCAAGTTGCTCGACGATGGCTCGTGCATGAGGACCTGTATCCCGGTCAGAAACGGCATCTCTACCGACGAGCTCTGTCGCGATTTCACTCCTCATGCCACTGCGCTGGGAGGCGAGTTCAGCCGCATGGTCGCTTTCGCTGACCTCTTCGCCGCCGGGTACGAGGCCGGGGTGGTCTCACCGAAACACGACGCCGCGTTCCACTCTTGGTTGGTGAACGTGTCGCCCGCTGTTGAGCGGTTCACGAAGGACCTCGCCGGCCTCAACCGCCGCCTGTCCCTCGCCCTCTGATCACCCCTTCCCGCCAATCGCCCACGATCGCCGGGGTCAAGCTGCTCCGCGCGACCCCACCTCCCCCTCATTCAAGGACACCCCATGACCAAGGTTTCTGTTCGCTCCCACGCTGCTGCCTCCGCCGTGGCCGCGGCACCCGCCCCCCTTTCGGTCCGCGACAGCCGTGGTCGAAATCTTGGGCTGCGCGAGCTCACCGTACTCGATCAGATGCGCTTGCTGCGCCGCCTTGGCGGTGAGAACAGCCCCTTCTTCTCGTTCTGCATGCGGCTCGCGCGGGTCGCGTCGATCGATGGCGACACGGTCCATCTCCCGCAGACGGATATAGCCTTCGAGGCGCTGGCGCAGCGCCTCGGTGAGGAGGGCATCACCGCCCTCGTCATCCACGAGATGAGCGGGGGCGCCGACGATGAAGTCGAAGACACGCCCGCCGCCGCCAAGGCAAAGGCCGAGGCTCAGGACGCCCAGGAGCGCCAGACCGTAAAAAACTGATTAGGCACCCGGGCTTCCTCTCGTCTGTCTCCCTGATCACCTCCGGCGTGCCGAAGGAGATCGTGTTCGGCTCCGACCAGACCTATCCGCCGATGGATGCCATCGAGCGCGAAGCTTGGATGATCGCGGTCGGGATCACACAGGGAGGCGACTGGGACGACAGCGCGTGGTGCTGGAAGAACGACTGAGCCGTGAGCCGCTCCTTCAGGTCGTTCAGCGAATTCGCCGCCTTCATGAGCCGGCAGGTTGCGAGCCTGCCGGCCGCACAACACGCCGCCCTCGCCGAGGGCGCGGAGATCATCCTCCGGGAGGCGCGGTCCTACCCGGGCACCTACCAAACGGGCTGGGCCTCGCTGCAATCCGAGACCATCGCCCACAAATCTGCCGGTGACAGCCCGCTCCTCGAGGCCGGGGGGCTGCGCGACAGCTATGGCGCAAAGGTAGTGGACGCCCATCACGCCGCCGTCGGGTCCGATGACGAGAAGGCGACCTGGCAGGAACTCGGCACGCCTCGGATACCCGCCAGGCCCGTTCTCGCGCTCGCGGGCGCGACGAAGGAAGCCGAAGTGGTGAAGGCTATTGCCCACCGGATCGGCGGTCACTTGGCCGGGCAGATCAACCACTGATCGGCCGGCCACCTCAACGACAAACGAAGCCCCTCGATGAACGGCCGGGTGCCACCTGCCCGGCCGGTTGGCGGAGCCATGACCGAAGTTTACCGCATCCAGACATCCCTGGATCTCACGGGCTCGCTCGGGCCCGAGATGTCCAAGCTCCTGAAGACCATGGAGCGTGCCGAGAAGACGGCGCGCGAGGTCACCCGTGAGGTCAGCAAGTGGGAGCGCCCGATCGAGCACGCGACCGGGGTGGTGAACCGCCTTGTCGCCGCGATGGATCGGGTCAGGTCGCACAGGGGCGGCCAAGCTCCGGCCAATGACATTGTGCGCTGGGCGGCTGCCAGCACGAAGGAACTGGCCGAGACCAGAAAGGCCACCCAGGGCGTCGGCTTGGCCGCCCGCGGCGTCGGGAAGTCCTTCGATGCCTGGGAGGGCCGCATCAACCGGGCGACCGCCGCGCTGCGCAAGATGGAGCAGGTCGCGAGCGCCATGCGGATGCCGGCGATGCCGTCCGTCTCGGGAGGCGCGGGCGGCCGCTCAATCCGCTACGGTGGGGGCTCCGGCGGCCACAACCCGCGAGCGCATCGTCACCGCCCCGGCGCTCACCAGGCGAACGCCATCGTGGGCACATACCCGGCCATCGGTGCCCCGACGACCTCGATCCACTACCTCCAGGAGATCCTGAAGAACGCCGGCGGCGTCGACCAGGTGGCCGAGATCCAGCGCATCCAGGGTGGGCTGGATCATGGGCGGCCGATGTCGAAGGCCCAGCTCAACGCCGAGATCGCCAAGAACAAGCAGCTCGCCTACGCCCTCGCGTTCTCCCAACGGTACACCGACCCGACGGAGAACATGAAGACGATCACCGACCTCGCCGACCTCGGTAAGGGCGACTTCGCGGAGGCGCGGCACCTCCTCCCCATGGTGACGCGTATGAACGCTATCACCGCCCTGATTGATCAGGAGGAGGTGAAGGGGAAGCTGAACGAGCGCGGCCAGAGCCGCTATCTCGCTCGCGGTCTCGACCAAATGGGCGTGATGGCCCGGCCCGCGGCTGAACAGCAGCGGTACTTCGATGCCGTGATGCAGGGTGCGATCGGCACACGCGGCATCTTCAACGGCAAGCAGCTCTTCAACGCAGTCCAGCACTCCGGCGGTACGGCGACGGGGTGGTCGCCGGAGTTCGTCGGCGGCGTGTTGCCGATGTTCTCGGAGCAGATGAACGGCGGCGCGGCTGGCGACTCGATCTACATGTTCGCCAAGCATCTGCTCAAGGGGCAGATGTCGAATGGGACGGAGTCTGACGAGCTGGTCAGCCTCGGCCTGCAGAAGGACAGCAACCGACGCGGAAAGAAGGATTTCGAATCCGGATCAATCATCGGAGCCGACGTCCTCAAAAAGAACATCTACGCTTGGTTCAAGGATTTCTTCCTCCCAGCCCTCGCGCGGAAGGGCATCACGAGCGAGGAGGGCATCGACAAGGCGATCGACAACCTCAGCTTCGCGAAGAACTACGCGAAGATGTTCCACGAGATGAACGCCAACAAGAGAAACATCGACGAGAACCTCAAGCGTTTCCAGACGCAGAGCGACCCCGACGGCGCCCTGAACAATACCATGGGTGGCCAGCTCGTCATGTTCCTCCAGACGTTCAAGACGCTCGGGAGCACCATGGCCGACCCCGAGGTGAAGGGCGCCATCAACATCCTCCGGGATCTCGGCGAGACGGTCAGCGCCCTCGGCAAGAAACTCCACGACAACCCGCTGGCGGCACAGAGCGCCTTCGGCGCCGTTGCTGCCCTCGCTGGCGGCGTTGGCGCAGCCGGCGCGGTGGGTCTCGGCGCGGCGGCGCTAGGAGCCCTTCCGCCGATCGCCATCGCGGTCGGGGCCGGCGCCACGGTCACGATCCTCGGCGCCCTAATCCCCTGGAAGGAGCTCTTCGGCTTCAGCCCGAAGGAGCTCGTGGAAAAGGGGGCCGACGGCTTCAACAGGCTGGCTGAGGGTAAGGCCACACTCGATGGCAAGATGCCCGACCTGCTCAAGGCCGGCCCCTCCGGTAGTGCGATCGACCCGGCGAAGCTGAAGAATGGCGCTGGCTCGATCTGGGAGAGCATCAAGTCGGGCGCCGGCTGGCTCATGAATAGCTTCGGCGAGATGGCCGAGAAGGGTCAGGCCGAGCAGAAGAAGGTCGCCGAGGGCGCCAGAGACGTCGCCGCCGGCGCCCGCGAGGTTGGTGCGGCCGCCCCCCAGGCGAAATCGAGCCTCGACAGCTTCGGCCACTCCCTCCTGGAGCTGATGAAGAAGTTGATCGTCTCCGAGGCGGTCGTGAACAACATCTCGTTCAACGGCGGCGGTGGTGGCGGGGGCAGCCTGATCCAGCGCGCGAGCTTCGGCGGCGGTGGCGGCCCGGTCAGCGCCCTGGCGGTAGGATCCGGATCCGGCATCGGCCACACCGCCTCCAGGGCCGAGCGCGCCGCGTACATCCGGGCGGCAGCACTTCGGAACGGGATCGATCCAGAGGTCGCCCTACGCGTCGCGCAGAGCGAGGGGTTCAACACCTACGTCGGCGACAAGGGCACGTCGTTCGGAGACTGGCAGCTGCACTTCGGCGGCTCCGGGATCCGAGGGATGAACGCGGGCGGTCTGGGCGACGTCCTTCGCCGGCGCGGGATCGATGCCCGGGACCCCAAGACCTGGAAGGAGCAGACCGATTTCGCCATGGGGTGGGCGGCCAAGCACGGCTGGGGCGACTGGCATGGTGCCGCGCGGGCCGGCATCGGCAATCGACAGGGCATCGGGGGAGCCAGAGCCCGCCCCGAGGTGGCACCTGTGCCGAGGCAGCGGGAGACGGTGGTTCACACCGCCATCCACCTCGACGGCCGCAAGATTGCAGCGAGCGTGACACGGCACCAGTTCGATAGCGCCAATGGACCCGCCCTGGGCGCGAACTTCCCCGATGCCTCGCAGATCTATCCGCAGGTCTAGGACTTGAGAGCGTGCATATGTACGAAATGATGCGGGGCATCATACGCCAAGAAGTCGAGCGGGTCGCCTTCACGCGGAAGCACCCACGCAACGCCACCGTGACGAGCGTCGACCCGGACACCTATTCGGCCAAAGTGCGGTTCGAGCCGCACGACCCCGACGACCCAGACAACTCGACGTCCGGCTGGCTCCCGATCCAATGTGTCGCGACGGGGCAGGGGCACGGTATCTTCTCGCTGCCCAACGTCGGGGATCCGGTCGAGGTCGCTTTCGTGGGAGGCGACCACATGAGCGGGCGCATCCAGCAGCGCCACGTGTCCGAGCAGACCCAGCCGCCCGCCGGGATGCAGCCCGGTGAGCACTGGATCGTGCATGGCAACGGTGCGGTGATGGCCTTCAAGAAGGACGGCACCGTGATGATGGGCGGCGCCGGCACGGTCCCGAACCGCGGCGGCAAGGATCCCGCCACGGGGAAGGACTCGACCGCCCAGACCCAGCAGCCGCAGGGCAAGCAGGCCCTCACGCTGTCTCCGGACGGCTCTCTCTCGATCACCCACAAGGACGGCGCGACTATCAAGATGGACGCGTCCGGCAACGTGACGGTGAGTTCGAACGGCAAGAGCCTGACCGTCGACGCCGGCGACGGCGACCTCACCTACAAGGCCAAGACGCACAGCTTTGACGGAGACCTGCAGGTCTCCGGAGGCGTCAACGCGACACGGCCGATCACCGCACCCAACGTGCCCCTCACGGGCATCGCCGCCTGATCCGCCGATGCGGCCTCAGCACACAGCATAGACACCCGGCCCGGATGCGTTCCGGGCCGCTTCCATATGGAGGGGCATCATGCCTCGCTTCGAGCCCGGGCAATCGGGCAACCCGCGGGGGAAAATTCGCGGGACCAAGAACAAGCTTACTCTGGCCCTTGAAGATCGCGCCAACGAGTATGGCGACGTTCTAAGTAAAAAGCTGTATCAGCTTGCGGCCAAGGGAAATGTACAGGCAATCCGGCTCGTGTACGAGAACACCGTTCCGAGACCAAAAGAAGCGCCAATTCTATTCCCGCTGCCGAAGCCAACGAAATCGCTAGAAATCCCTGGAGCCACAGCCGCCGTTCTCGTTGGCGCAACAACGGGTGAGCTCACGCTGTCCGACGCTCAAAAGCTGATGGGCCTGATCAAGTGCCACGAGGAGTCCATCGACCGAAACGTCCTCGTCGCCCGCATGAATGAGCTAGAGGCCAGGATGGCCGAGAGAACGGACGAGCCAGAAGACGTGTGAGGCCATAGAGCCGACTCGTCTCTCGGCCGCCACGACGGGTTCGGGGCGGCTCTGGCCCCCTCCGATCCGCCCTCCCCTGACCCACGAGAATAAGCTGTTCTCGACGGCGGTCGATGCACGCCTTGTCACGTGAGGAGCTGCGCCCTCGGGCCAAACCGTCCGGTTCGCGGGTATGGCGGTGCGCAACATGGCTTGTGAGGGTGCCACCGACCGATACCTTGGCTACAACCTGAGCCACACCGTCATTCAGGGCTCATCGATGATAACCGACGAAGAGATGGAGGACCTGCCAGCCGATCCGGAACTGGCCTTCGTCGCGGTTGAAAAAATCTTGCGATCCAAGATCGAAGAACATGAATTCGACGCGCGCAACAACGATCTCGACCCAGATCCGTACAGACTAGAATATATGACCCGCGTTCTCGCGGCTGCTCGCGCATATAACATCGATGCACTTTCGGAATTGAAGATGCCGCGGGCCTCACGGCAAAGTATCTATGAATTCTATGCCCAATTCAGAAACGATGTTGATTTTGTGACGATGCAAATCCGACTGAATGCGCAGCGGATTAATCGTGAGGGATCCGTCGGGCTGGATCCTAAAGCTAAATCTAAAATACATCATTTTATACAGCAAATTAGAGACGAGATCGAGCAGTCTGACCTGGATATTGATAAGAAAGAGTCGCTTCTCGACGCACTGAATGCTTTCGCCAAGGAGGTGGATCGAACACGGACGCGTATGCAGGTGGCAATGGCTCTCTGGATCGCGTTCGCTTCGGGGGTTGGATCCGGTTTCGAGAAGCTGAAGCCCGTTCGTGATCTTCTCGACTCGATAGCTCGCGTCATGGGGAACGCTAAAGCGCTTGAAGATCACTACACGAAGAAGTTGCCCAAGCCGACCGATCGCAAGCGCTTGGAGCCCCCTCCGGCGCCCCCGGCCGAGCCGCCGGCACCAGAGATTGACGACATCCCGTTCTGAACCCGATCGGCTCGACTGCGCGCGCGGCAACCCAAGATCCATGCGCCACTGGAGTCGTGCGGAGGTGCGCCCCGCCCGCGTGGGGGTTCTCAGCCTTCGATAACCGCGAGTTATCGCCACCTCGCTCACCCAACAGGGCGGGGGTTACGCGATAAGTCTTGCTGAAGCACGAGAACCTGAGCCGCCTGGCAGCTCCGCGACATTGCCTTGCTAGCCGGTTGTTTGATCCGACGGTTAGCCGCCCAACGGCTCGCGGAAACACGCCCCTTGATCACCCATGGAAGATTGGGATATATGCAAAATCGAATAAATTCGCTTCCGAATAAATGAGGCGCATATGAGTGGCGGGTTGGGTGAACCTACGCATCATCGGACAGGCGAGCGAGCCACTCTGAAGCGGAAGCTCGAAGCTGGCGTGAACATCCACATGCCCGCCCCACGCCGCATTGGGAAGACATGGACGATCGGGCGTCTTGCGAGTGACCTTCGAAGGGCCGGGTGGCTCGCTGTTGAGGTCGATGTCCAGGGCATGAGCACACCGCATCAGTTCGCTGCTGACCTCTGCGCTCGCATTGAGGAACAGATCGACGCGAAGAAGCGAGTCATGGCTCACCTGACGAAGCGCCTTGACGGCCTGCTTGGCGGTGGCTGGGGTGATAAGCCGCTTGAGGCTCTCGGGCGTGTCGACCCCGTGCAGTTTGCCGAGACGCTGGTCGATGCTTTGAGCCAGTCCGAGAAGAATACCGTCGTCATCATCGACGAGATCTCCTACTTCTTCCTGGCGCTCGCCGAGACAGACGCCAAGGCGGCGCATCAGTTCGCCTACCAGCTTAGGGCGCTGCAGTTGCGCTACAGGAAGGTCCGCTGGTTGATCACCGGCTCGATCGGTCTCGACACCATTGCCCGACGCTACAACCTGCAAGGTGCCTTTGTCGATTTCGAGACCTTTCCGCTGGAGTCATTCACGCCCGAACAGGCGCGGTCGTATCTGCGCGATCCGGCCGTTCAGGAGCAGCTCAACCACCCTTTTACAGCCGGCGACGAAGCTTTCGATGCGATGTTCGCCGATCTCGGCTGGCTTGCGCCGTTCTACCTTAAGCTCGTTGCAAACGAGGTTCGCCCCTCGATCCAGGGTGCGGATGGGCCGGGGCAGGCCACAAAGGCCGACTTCGAAGCCGCTTTCGAGCGGCTCCTGCAACCCAACCGCCGCGCCGAATTTGCGGTCTGGCCCGAGCACGTCCGGAAGAACCTCCCCGCTGCCGACCGTGCCATTGCGGAGCGCTTGTTGGCCGCACTCTCGCGGCACTTGGAGGGCGAGACCGAGGATACGCTGATCGCCCACACCGTCTTGGCCGAGACTGGCGCTGGCCAGCGACAGGTCCGGGAGGTTCTGTCCATGCTCATCACGGATGGTCTGCTCATGCGCGACGGGCAGCGATTCAAATTTCGGTCCGGTCTGGTTCGCCGTTACTGGCTAGATTACGAAGCCGCATGAACATGCGCCCGCTTCAGACGCTCTACAATCCAAATAGCCAACGTAACGACGACAGGTTCATCCAGGACTTCGTCGCGCGCAAACCGCTTCTTGACATGCTGCTACGCCGCCTTCGCACCGCGCGATCTGATACTCTAGGCGCCCACAACGTCCTGATCGGGTCGCGCGGCATGGGCAAGACCACTCTGCTCAGGCGCCTCGCGATCGCGATCGAGCGCGATCCGGACCTCTCAGCCCAGTTCGTCGCTCTAAATTTTCGCGAGGAGCAATACAACGTGCTCACCCTCGCCGACTTTTGGCGCAATTGCGGTGAGTCACTCGCGGAATGGGCGGAGGCTGCAGGCCGCGAGGATCTCGC
This sequence comes from Methylobacterium sp. P1-11, assembly GCF_008329595.1. NCBI lineage: Bacteria > Pseudomonadati > Pseudomonadota > Alphaproteobacteria > Hyphomicrobiales > Methylobacteriaceae > Methylobacterium > Methylobacterium sp. P1-11. The sequence continues at coordinate 52,277 of NZ_NPKS01000020.1, read as the reverse complement.
TCAGCGTCTCGACGCCTCGCTGAATGGTGAGGCGTGGGCCAGCGACGACGGGGCAGCTGAGCAGTTCAGTAACGAGATGACCGCGCTCGGGAAGCGGGCCGTGCTGCTCGTCGACAACCTCGACCTCATCCTCAATGCACTCTCGTTTGAGAGCAATTGGGCGATGCGCCGCCGTCTTCTGGCAGCTGGCGGGCCGATAATGATCGGTGCCTCGACCCACGCGCTAACCCAAGCGGCTGACCGGAATGAGGCCTTCTACGAATTCTTTCACCCGGTCTATCTAGACCCGCTCAGCGCGCAGGAAACCGAGCAGTGCATGCGCGCCTTCGCAATCAGAGGGGGCGAGCATGGCGGCAATGTCCTTCGCATCCTGGACTCGCAGCCCGAGCGCCTAAACACGCTGCACAGACTGACGGGCGGCAACCCGCGTGTCCTCGCGCTCATCTACCGCCTGCTCGGAACTGGCGAGTCCGACGCGGCGATGGCCGACCTAGAGCTCTTACTTGACCAGGTTACACCGTATTACAAGGCAAAAGTCGAAGAGTACCGCACGGCGCAGCAGCGCGCGGTCATCGATGCCATCGCGCTGCACTGGGATCCGGTCACCACCGGCGATCTCGCGCGGCTGACCAATCTTCCCGCCACCACTCTGTCGCCGCTACTGATCCGGCTGCGCAAGGACGGGTTTCTTGAGCAGGTCGAGCTGTCCGGCGCCTATGGTGGGCACCAACTCGTCGAGCGATTTCTCAACGTCTGGTACCTGATGCGGCATGGCACCAGGCGCACCAAACAGAAGATGCGGTGGCTCGTCGCGTTTCTGACCTCATTTTATTCCTGGACGGAACTAAGCGAGATGGCCGGCCGTACGCCGAACCGAGCCGATTGGCACCGCGATTACCGGCTCGCGTTCGACGAGGCCCTGAAGCGGCAAGCCTCATACGTCGAGGAGGAAGACCTGCGAGGTCCTCTCCTGTCGAAGACTCGCCTATCAAAGGTGCAGCCGGCTGCCGCCCTCGAAGTGGTTGCCGATGAGGATTTGGCAAATATTGGCGGGCCGAACCATCCAACAATGAGCCAGGATCCGAGCCTCGATGTGTCGAAGTCGCGCGCTTCCGACCGCCATGATGCACAAAATCCAATCAGCGAAGTCAGGAGGCTCCTCGCCAAAGCTTGGGATCTTGTTCTTGCGGGCAACGCGGCGGTGGCAATCCCAATTTACGAGAGCGTTCTCGCTCTCTGCATCGAAGCCCCCGATGTCGGTTTGCGAGAGCAGGTTGCGCGAGCGCTCAACGGCAAGGCGCGCGCCCTTGCTGAGCTTGGTGACCTGGTCGCGTCAATCACCATCTACGACGACGTCCTCGCCCGCTTCGCGGACGCTCCCAGGCCCATCCTGCGCGAGCAGGTCGCCAGGGCGATGATCAACAAAGCCATCATCCTTGGCCAGGTCGGTGATCCCGCGGCAGCGATTACCGTCTACGATGATCTCCTGGCCCGCTTCTCAGATGCTCCCGAGCCCGGCCTGCGCGAGCGGGTCGCCAAGGCGTTGGTCAACAAAGCCATCATCCTTGGCCAGATCGGCGATCCCGCGGCGGAGATCGCTGTCTACGACGATGTCCTCGCCCGCTTCGCGGACGCTCCCGATCCCACCCTGCGCGAGCAGGTCGCCAGGGCGATGATCAACAAGGCTGTTACCCTCGGCCACACCAACGATCCCGCGGGGGAGATCGCCATCTACGACGATCTTCTCGCCCGCTTTGCGGACGCTCCCGAGCCCACCCTGCGCGAGCCGGTCGCCAGGGCGATGGTCAACAAAGCCATGGCCCTTAGCCAGATCGGCGATCCCGCGGCAGCAATCACCGTCTACGACGATCTCCTCGCCCGCTTGGCGGATGCTCCCGAGCCCACTCTGCGCGAGTGGATTACGAGGGCGATGGTCAACAAAGCCATGGCCCTCGGCCAGATCGGCGATCCCGCGGCGGAGATCGCCGTCTACGACGATCTCCTCGCCCGCTTCGCGGACGCTCCCGAGACCATCCTGCGCGAACCGATCGCCAGGGCGATGATCAACAAGGCCATCACCCTCCGCCAGATCGGCGATCCCGCGGCAGCAATCACCGTCTACGACGATCTCCTCGCTCGCTTCGCGGACGCTCCTGAACTTGGCATGCGCGAGCGGGTCGCCAGGGCGATGATCAGCAAGGCCCTCACGCTCGGCGAGATCGGCGATCCCGCGGGGGAGATCGCCATCTACGACGATCTCCTCGCCCGCTTCGCGGACGCTCCCGAGCTCACCCTGCGCGAGCGGATCGCCAGGGCGATGATCAACAAGGCTATCACCGTAGGCCAGATCGGTGATCCCGTGGCGGAGATCACCGTCTATGACGATCTCCTCGCCCGCTTCGCGGACGCTCCCGAGCCCACCCTGCGCGAGCAGGTCGCCAGGGCGATGATCAACAAGGCTATCACCGTCGGTCAGATCGGCGATCCCGCGGGGGAGGTCGCCATCTACGACGATCTCCTCGCCCGCTTTGCGGACGCTCCCGAGCCCACCCTGCGCGAGCAGGTCGCTGCCGCGATGGTCAGCAAGGCTATCACCGTCGGCCAGATCGGCGATCCCGCGGCAGCAATCACCGTCTACGACGACATCCTTGCCCGCTTCGTGGACGCTCCCGAGCCCACCCTGCGTGAGCAGGTCGCCAGGGCGATGATCAGCAAGGCCATCACCCTCAGCCAGATCGGCGATCCCGCGGCAGCAATCACAGTCTACGACGATCTCCTCGCCCGCTTCGCGAATGCTCCCGAGACTGCCCTACGCGAGTGGGCCGCAAGGGCGATGGTCAACAAAGCCATGACCCTCGGCCGGACCGGCGATCCCGTGGCGGAGATCGCCGTCTACGACGATCTCCTCGCCCGCTTCGGAGACGCTCCCGAGCCCGGCCTGCGCGAACAGGTCGCCGCCGCAATGGTCAGCAAGGCTATCACGCTCGGCGACATCGGCGATCCCGCGGCAGCAATCACCGTCTACGACGATCTCCTCGCCCGCTTCGCGAATGCTCCCGAGACCGCCCTACGCGAGTGGGCCGCCAAAGCGATGATTGGCAAGGCCCTCACCCTCGGCGAGATCGTTGATTCCGCGGCGGAGATCGCCGCCTACGACGATCTCCTCGCCCGCTTCGCGGACGCTCCCGAACCCGGCTTGCGCGAGCAGGTCGCCAGGGCGATGGTTAACAAGGCCATCACCTTCGGTGAGATCGGCGATCCCGCGGCGGAGATCGCCGTCTACGACGATGTCCTCGCCCGCTTCGCAGGCGCTCCCGAGCCTGGCGTGCGTGAGCCGGTCGCCAACGCGGTACTCATTAAGGCAAACGCGCTACGCGCTGAAGGGAAGATTTCGGCCGCTATCGACACCTTCGAGGACTTCCTGCAGCGCAGCGCCGACATTTCGCCAGGCTTGACAGATCAGCGCCAGGCAGAGGTCCGTATCGGGCTTGCAAATCTGCTGCTGGACTTCGAGGGAGATTTGGTTCGGCCTGAGGTGCTCTATACCGAGGCAAGTCTTGCTCGGCCTCTGTCTGCGAAGGGAAACCTCGCCTGGTTCTTGTTGCTGGCAGGCCGATCCGCCGAGGCTCACTGCGTGCTCGACGATCTGAAAGACCTGCCCGAGAGTGGCTTTGAATTGCTGAAGGCGGCTATCGAATTCGCGGGCGACAATCTCGGATCTGCAACAAGCCACCTTAAGAAAGCGCTGGATCGTGGTCTCGACTTAGTCGAAGTTAGCTTCGAAGACGATCTGGAGCGGCTGCTCCGCCTCGCGCAGAACAAGGGCCATGGCGAGCATCTCCTCACCTGGTTCGAGCAGTCCGACTACGCCGACAAGCTCGCCCCACTCTACGTCGCCTTCAGGGCCTATGTGAGAGGCGCCGCGCTTCTCCGCGATGTCAATCCGGAGGTGCGTCACCCGGCCCAGATGATCTACGACCGACTTGACGCTCCGCGCCGGCACACCGCTGCCACGGAGCCGTCGAAGTCGAAGCGCACGCGAAGGACCACACGTCGCCGCAAAACGTAAGGCTCCCTGGCAATTGGCTTTCAAGGGTACGCGAGTGGGCCGTTATATCTGTTCGAAGCGATTTGCGAAGCCAACGGTGAGCTAGCGCAGCATCAGCTCAATCGAGCAACATCGACTGATCCGCGCCATTATAGCTTGTGCAGCTGCAAGCCTCCCAAGGAGGTTCCTGACAAACGATAATCAGATATTACCGAACCTTCGAGGAAACGATGGGTAACCATCTCATCAGCCTAGAGAATTCGGTTGCCATTGAGCACCCTTCCGCCCTCATCTCCATCGACATTGAGCGCTTCGCCGATCAGGCTCGTGACTATGCCGCCCTCGCCCGGTCCGCTAACACCCGCCGGGCTTACGCCTCCGACGTGTGGGCGTTCGAGGCATGGTGCGAGGCACGTGGCGCCTGCGCGCTACCCGCCGCACCCGGGATCCTGCTGGGCTACCTGATGGACCACGCCAGCACCTTGAAGGTCGCGACACTGCGCAGGCGCCTTGTAGCGATCCGGGAGCACCATGCCGCGGCTGGGTACGTGCTCAACACATCCTCGCCTGCATTCCGAGATACCTGGGTGGGGCTACAGCGAGCCCACGGGCAACCGGCGGCGAAGAAGCGCCCGCTGATGACGATGGAGCTACGCCGGGCGGTCGAGGCGCTCCCGCGCACCCTCACCGGCAAGCGAGACCGTGCCTTGATCCTGGTAGGCTTCGCTGCGGCGCTGCGCCGGTCTGAGCTGGCTTCTTTGGAGATCGCCCAGAGCGACGGCGCCTCTTGGATCGAGGAGCGGTCCGACGGCTTGGTAATCCACTTGGCGCGGACCAAGACCGATCAGAAGGGCGAGGGAGCTGAGATCGGTGTTCCGTACGGTTCAAACCCCGAGACTTGTCCGGTGCGGACCTATCGAGCCTGGCTCAAGGCGTCGAAGCTGAAGGCCGGCCCCGCGTTCCGGCCCATTGCCCGAAACGACCGGATCCGCGATCGAGCTCTCACGGGCAAGAGCGTCGCTACCATCGTGAAGAGTGCGGTTGAGGCGGCCGCTTTGGCGGATGGTGATACACCGCGGCAGGCAGCCAAAAAGGCAGCGGCCTATGCCGGCCACTCGCTCCGCTCCGGTTTGGCGACTTCGGCCGCTGCGAATGACGCGCCGGGGCATGCCATCCAACGACAGCTCCGACATCGGAAGTTCGACACGACGGCGGGCTACATCCGATCGGGGCAGCTATTTCGTCAGAACCCGGCCGGAATGGCCGGCCTCTAAACCGCATACGGGCCGTTAAAGAGGTCCCCGAGCGCCTTGCGCCGAGACAGGGTGAGCCGCCGACGCCTCTGATGCTCCGGCCGATCGTGGAGTCCGCGGTGTTGTGGTTGCGATGCGCCGCGGCCAGGATCACGCGGGTTCGGCGCGCCCGCGCGAGGATGTCGGCCTCGACGGCGCCCCGGATCCGACGGCCCCAGCCATCTCGCCAGCGGCCGGCGTCTGCATCCCACCATCGCCCATCGCCGAGATGGAAGACCACCCGCCCGTGCGGCCGCTCGCAGCTCTCACAACACCCCTGCGCGCGACCGAACCGGATGGCCATCGAGAACTGTGGCCAGTCGATCGGGTAGAAGAGGCGATGCTGGCCCCGGATGGGCATGTGAGGCGGACTGCGACACCGATGGTGAATAATGCGTAGCAGTAGAGCGCCGAGCGAGCCCGCACAGGGGTGCCTGCATGCGGGAGGCGCGAGGCTCTAGCCCCCGGTCCTGCCTGAGCGCCCCTGACACGCGGTCCCGTGACCCTCTACTGAGCCCTCCGGCTTGGCTTTGGGGAGATATGCATGGTGGCGATTGCTCCGCGGAAAGTGGGACGGCTCACTCGGCTCTGGCCAGCTCGGTCGCTCCCGGCTCCTCCCGCGCCTCGCCCATCCGAAAAAGGTGCGCGCCCAGATACACTCCCGCCTCGCCCCCTAATGGCCGCCGAACTGATCGCGATGGCGCGTGCGGCTCGTCGAGGTCAGGAGGCTCGGGAGCCGCGATGATCAAAGTCCGCCTACCCCTGCTCCGAGGATGCGGCGCTAGACCGTGGAAACCACACGACCGGGGCAGCCCCATCCCTGGGATTGCTCACGCCGGCGTCATCATCGAAACGGTCAAGTGCCGCGATGATGCGCTCGGCAGTGTCCATGGCCTCTCGGGCCGCTTCCTCAAGCTCCGCGCGGAGCGCCGCTCGATCAAGGGCCCGGGCGGTCAGCTGCCCGCCGGCGGCCGCGAGCCCTGGGAACCGAAACACGTCACCCATCGATGAAATCTCCGCCACCGCCTTGATCGGATGCGTCGCGGTGGTCGAGGTTGGAGGATAGGAGTCCAGGGCGCAGCGGGCACTGGCCGCGCCCTCAGAATTTCAGGCCAGTCGAACGCGAGCGATCAGCTCCAGGACCCGGAACATGTCTTCCGACAGGTCGACGCCGAGCAACCGCTGGACATCGACCGCGTACCTCGCCAGCGCGATCGCACCGACCGGTGTCGAGGGCGAGCTTTCTAGGAGTGGGCTGCGCAGATGGTCGAGCAGGGCGTCGGTCGCTTCGTTCTCGGCCTGAGGCCGCCCCCCGTCTGGGGCGTTCGGCAGAGCGCGCGCCTTCTCGCAGGCAGCCTGAAGCTTCCGGCCATCGCGGATCACGGCCAAGATCGGGTCTGCGGGACGGTCGGGGACGCGAGCGCGCAACGTCTCGGCACGGTCGCGAAGGGTCGGGCTCGCCTCGAGCTGCGGCTTCTTGGGTGTCTGGGCCATATCGATGTCTCCGGATGGGGGGCTCGCGAGCGCTCCGGCCCGCAGCCCGGGGGGCTGGAAGGGGTCAGAGCAGCGTAGCGAGACCAGTGAGGACGGCGCCTGCGCCGATGATGGCGACTGCAGCCAGGACCTCGCCGGCAAGGCCGGACACGCGCAGCAGGCCCTGCCTTGCCTCGCGCGGGGCCTCAGTCCGGCAGGGCGGCGCGCGCCGCTCCGCCTGTTGTGCAAGACAACCCGTGGGCGCGGCCGCGGGCAGCAGATCCGAGCCAACGAACCGCGACAGGTCGGCTTCACGAGCGAGAACGAACCGGTCGAACCAGCCGTCAGTCTCCGCGGTGATCCCTTCCTGACGGATTAGCCAGCGCAGATGACGGATGAGGGCGAGTGCGCCGGTGTGGGAGCTGCATGGGGTGGCGAGCAGATTGCCGAGCGCAGCACACAGCTGGATCTCGGCGATCTCGAACTGCCAGCCGGCATCGGCGGCGGCACGAACGGCCCAGGCCTCAGCGTGGGTGTCGATCGCAGCCAGCACTGGGTCGGCCGCAGCCAGCACTGGGTCGGCCGCCAGGGTGCGGATTGCGGCTGCTAGGGCGATTGGCCGAGGGCTGAAATCAGGGATGCGGGCGTGCGACATCGTTCGGGCTCCGGTGAGGGCTCGTGGTGGCGAGTTCGATGGGGGTGAGGAGCGGGGTCCCGTTTCGGCGCCAATCCGGCGCCGCGATCAGGAGGTCAGTGCGCAGCCATGTGGCGAGCTAGCTTGGCGGCGCCCCAGGCGGCCTTGAGCGCCACCGACATCGCCTCAGCCCAGGCGCAGCCGAACCGCTCCTGGTGGGCACGGGCGGCCTTCGCAGCGGCCTGCATGATGGCCGAGCGGTCGAACTTGCCCGCCACGACCAGCGGGCGGCGGCTCGTGCGGACCGTCAGGTTGACCGAGGCTTTCGCCGCGAGCAGCCCGGCCGGGACCTTGGCGCGATCGTCGCGCACATCGCGGAGGGCGGTATTCCAGGAGAGGCGGCGCTGGAGGGACATTAGGGACCTCGGTGATGGTTCACGCGGCACTCGTTATGCGCTAAACCTAACCAGAGAGGCCCAGGGCGTCAAGCTCTGTACATCAGGGATTATGTGTGAGACATGAGATCGGCCGGAATGGTGAAGGCAGGACGTGATCTAGTTGGCTGGTCCCAAGCCGATCTAGCCGCGCGCTCTGGTCTGTCGCTGCCCACGATCCAGCGGATGGAAAATCCGGCTTATGGGCCCCTCCGCAGCTCAGGAGCTAACCTTGAGAAGCTGCGCAGCGCCTTCGGAGACGCGGGAGTTACCTTCAGCAGTGAAGGCGGCCGAGAGTGCGTCTGCTTCGAGCCCAAGCCAAGCTAACGTCTACGTCATTCAGGCCGAGGGCGGTCCGGTGAAGATAGGGATTGCAAGCGACCCGCAGAAGCGTCTCGCGGCCCTACGCACCGGTACGCCGTTTCGCCTATCGCTCGCGCACGTTGAGGCGATTGGGGAGGACCTGCGGGCGGTGAGCGTCGAACGGGCAGCTCACGCCATACTGTCCGCCTCACGCGCTCACGGCGAGTGGTTCAGCGTGACGGCCGAAGAGGCTATAGATGCCGTACGGAGGGCCACGGCGGACCTACGGACCAGGGTCACTGGGACGTCACCACCCGCGGCGCTGTCTGGCGGAGCCACGATCGACCCCGTTCAATGCCGTGTGGCGCGAGCTCTCCTAGACTGGACTCAGCAGGACCTCTCCGATGTGGTCGGGCTCAGCAAGGTAACGATCCGAGCCTTCGAGAAAGGGGGCGGAATGCGGGATGGTAACCGCGCCCTGCTGCGATTGGCTTTCGAGAGAGCTGGCGTGCAATTCATTGATATGAATGGTGGCGGACCGGGCGCTCGGCTGAAGGAGCCGATCTAAGCGTTGCTGTTTATGCCATTCCTCTCGACGACGGCTCCTTGAGAGCAGGTATCCGCTGCCTGGGCCCGTCCACAATGGGTGGTTTCCTGACTGTCCGGTTGCGGGAGACAACCCAATGGAAGCGGACGTCGCTGCCCCAACGGTTCACATCTCGATCACACCGGTCACGCTCCGCTTGACAGCCGCTCCAGCCGACGCTTTTTTGGCTGCGGTCAGTGCAGCCTGCCGCTCGCGCCGCAAGGTCTGGTGAATGCACTCATGCGCTCGAACAGGTCTGACCTTCTGGGCGGTCCCGTCGGCAATGCGAGCCCCGATATCCGAGATCGCCCGGTTGAAGGATCGGACGCATGCATACCCCCCGTGACCCGAAGGCGATGGCGAAGAACCTCCGCCAAGCGCTCGCCGAACGGCATATCGAGATAACCCACAGCGACAGCCTGGAATGCGTGGCTCGCCAGTTCGGGTGGCGTGACTGGAACACGCTCGCGGCGCAGCTCGACCGACCACCCCTGCGGATACCAGAGGGTTGGAACATCGGCGGCACGCGCAGCGACGACTACGAGATGGGGTTCGATCCCAAGGAGAGCTGCGCACTCATCCGGTACAGAGCCGATTATGCGGAACCGATACCGGGCAATCGTGGATCTGGATTCGGAACGCTGATGCAGCGCTTCAGGGCAGACGCATACCGGGGCAAACGCCTTCAGCTCCAAGCTCAACTCAAGGCGGACGCGGTAACGGGGGCGGCCACGATCTGGTTTCGCGTCGACGGCGACAAGACCCGCGCCATCGCCTTCGACAACATGGAGGGACGCGCAAGCGAAGGCCCACTCACCGGCACCGTCGATTGGCAGGATAGGTCCATCGTCCTCGATGTTCCCCCCGATGCTCGGTCGATCCACTTCGGATTTTATCTTCGAGGCGGCGGAAGCGTATGGGCGCGGCGGTTTCGCTTCGCGGAAGTGGATGAATCCGTGGACGTGACCGATGATCTCACGCCACAAAGGATCGCCCCGATGAACCTCGATTTCGCGGCCGTGGCGTAGAACTCGCGCCGTCGGCTTGGTGGATGCAGCGCCAAGCCGATCCGGCCGTGCCGATGGCCTGTCTCGGGAAGCGCTCACGACAGTCAGGACGACTGGCATGGGTGGTTTTCAGGCAGCCCGCTTTCGGGCGATAATACGAGAAGACAGACATCGGATCTTCGGTTGACAAACATCACGATGCACGAGGCGTTGCGCTCGCTTCTCGATTTGCCGGACGAGATGGGACGCCCTCCCAAACCGGTGACCCCGAAGGATATCGAGGACTTCGAACTGTCCGAGAACGTGCGCATGCCGGAAGACCTCAAGGCATTCTGGCTCGCGTACGGGGCGCGTCAACTCGGCAGCAAATCGATCTTCTGCTTCAAGGCGAAAACCACCTTTGCGAACGGGAAGAAAAAGAGGATCGACGTCGGTGCGATCGGTGGTCCACATGCGCTCGCGGAAACCCGGCAGCGGTATCTCGACCCGCTCTACGGCAATTCCGGACCACGTCTCCCCGATGCACTTTACCCGCTGACGTTCGACGCCGGCTATGGTCATTGCCTGATTGATCTCACGCCCGAACATCATGGGCGCATCCTATATATCGTCATCAAGTCCAAGACTTTCGGGGCACGGGGTTACGATTGGAATTCCATCGGCGTCGTGGAGAACAGCTTCGCCGATTTCCTGGCCAGCTTGATACCCGATTACCTTTGATCTCGACGCTCAACGCATTAAAGAGGGATCGTCCGCTTTCGGAAGGCTGATGCGCTGTTTGAGGCGTCCGATTTGGGTCGCTAGCGGACGGGTTGATCGGTCAGGACTTGTCCACCAAGTCGATCCGAAGGCGCGATCCGGTCACGTCGGCATACCGGCGCAGCGACGCGAGACTGGGCACCCTCACCCCTCGTTCCCACCGGCCGACCACCGCCTCCGATACCCCGATCTGGCTCGCCACCTCGGCGCGGGTCAGGTTCGCCCGCCGCCGGGCGTCACAGAGCGCGAAGGCGATCATCATGGGGAGCTCGCTTGCCTCCCAGGCGGCCCGGTATGCCGGATCCTCGTCCATCATCTGCTGATGAACGACCTGGGCCGGGATCGTCGTCATACCCATCTCTTGGTGACCTCGCGGGCTTTTCACGTGTTGCGTGGCCCTCAGTGCCCACGCGCTGCAAACTTTGGCTATCGAGGCGCACCCTCCGCGGCGGATATCGCAAGACAGGGCTTCAGAATTTTAGAACGCGGACTCATCCAACCAACTTGGATGTTTCTCCGCTTGACCGGTTCAAAAGGCTCGTAATCCGCCGCCCTCCGTATCCAAGTTACTTGGATATACATTCGACATGGGTTGGACACGCGCTTGATATTTGGTGATGTTGGTTGATCGAGCTTGCTCAACTTTGCTGTCTGTGCAAGCTCGACTCCCAGCTGTCTTTCGCCGTTGCGCTGGCGTTGGGCCGTGACTGACAAGGCGAGGCTGGGTCTAGAATGGTTGCGCCAGCAGAGCGGCATCCAAACCGCTTTCACCGGGGCGAGGGCAGAGTGGTGGTGCGGCCGCCGACGTTGGGTATTCGTTCAGGTGCGCCCGAGTGGCTCGCCAATGAGTAGGGCCCGGGCGGTCATGCCGCTCCCGCTCAATATCCCCAAGCGCGGCCTCACGGCCGAGCAGGCGGCGGAGTACTGCGGCTGCGAGACTGTGGATGCCTTCCAGACGTGGGTGAAGCGCCGCATCGTGCCCGGCCCGATCCCGGGCACGCATCGTTGGGACCGCAAGGCCATCGACGCCGCCCTTGATCACCTGTCGGGACTCACGAAGGATGCCAGCTCCTCATTCGACGACTGGGCGCGGCGGAATGCGCGTGGAGCTCAAGGGCATCAATAAGGTCCGGCGCAAGCTCGCGGACGGTTCCTGCAGCACGCACTACTACCACCGTCGCACGAAGACGAAGCTACCCGGCGAGCCGGGGTCGCAGGCCTTCGTCGCGGCTTGGCACGAGGCCGAGAAGAAGCCCACGCGCCCGCCCGAGAGCGACACGGTGGCCGGTCTCATCCGGCAGTACTGCGCCTCCAATCAGTGGCGAAAGCTCGCCGACTCAACGAAGGATATCGGCCGGCTGAACCTGCGCGCCGTCGAGGACCGCTGGGGCGACACGCCGCTCGTGCACGTCCAGAACCGCAAGAGCCGGCCGATCTTCCTCGGTTGGCACGACGAGATGGCGGAGACGCATCCGCGGGCGGCCGACAACAAGATGGCCGCGCTCCAGCGCGTATTCTCCTGGGCACTGGGCCGCGGACTGATCGAGCTCAATCCGATCGACACGTTCGAGCGTGCCTACCGCGCGGAGCGGGCCGAGCTGATCTGGCTGCCTCATCACGTCGAGGCCTTCGCCGGCGCGGCCTCGGCCGAGCTGCGGCTCGCGCTCGACCTGGCGCTGCACACCGGTCAGCGCCGCGGCGACCTGTTGCGCCTTCCTTGGTCGGCCTACGACGGCGAGGCGATCACCCTGCGCCAGGGCAAGACGGGGAGGGCGGTCTGGATCCCGTGCACGGATGCGCTGAAGCGCGCCCTCGATGTGGCGCCGCGTCGAGCGACCACGGTGCTGACCCGGCCAACCGGCGTGTCCTGGACTGACGACGCGTTCAAGAACGCGTGGGCGCTGGCCTACCGGAAGGCGGCGATGGCCGACGACCTGCACTTCCACGACCTGCGCGGGACGGCCGTGACCATGCTGTCGGAGGCCGGCTGCACACCGCAGGAGATCGCGGCAATCACCGGCCACACTGTGGCTTCGGTGAACCGCATCATCGAGGTCTATCTGGCCCGGACGAAGGATCTGGCGCGCGGCGCGATCGTGAAGCTCAACGCCCACCGAAGGAACCGAATTTAATGGGTCAGAACAATCTTCCACTTTAGCCTTGAGATATCGGCTCGAGTGCGGCAAGTATCTCCGGGAATACGATAATCCTGGGGTGCTTCATTCCCGCGTCCGCAGCAATTCCTGCATCGATTAGATTGTTTATGTTATTCGATGCGCCCTGCCAGCTGACTTCGAGTAGCTCGGCTATTTCTGGAATGCTCCTCGCTGGCCGTTCAAATGCCAGATCTATGATGCGTAGTGCGAGAGCAGACCCGCGGGCCTTTTGAAAACGATCCCGATAAGATTTCTGAAGGTCCTGTAGCCGCTCGACAACTCTGATTGTCTGCTGGCATGACTCGGTTACGGCGCGAAGAAAGAAATTGATCCAAGGTATCCAGGTTCCATGGCAGGATACCTGATACATAAGATCAATGTATTCGTCTTTATTTTCTTCGAAAAACGGACTCATGTATAGCAATGGTTGTACTAGCGCCTTCCTTTCCATCAACATCAGAGTAATGAACATGCGGCCAACGCGCCCATTTCCATCTGGGAATGGATGTATTGTTTCAAATTGGTAATGAGCTAATGCCGCATCGATCAAGGCGGGCATTTCATCCCTGTTCTGGCGATTTACATATTTCTCCAGATCGCTCATTGCCTCCTCTGCTTCTTTCGGAGGCGGGGGGACAAACCGAGCCGTAGCTATCTTCCCTTTACCGCCGATCCAGTTCTGATCTCTCTTTAGTTCGCCTGCGCGAATGATGGCTCCCCGATGTCTTCCCACGCCCCGGAGTAGCACCTCGTGCGCCTCGCGAATTATTCGAAGGGACAAAGGAAGTTCGTCTAATCGAGAGATGCTTGTTTCCAGAGCGCGTACGTAATTTAGTACTTCGCGAGTATCATGGGCCATGCTGGCTTCATTTGCGCCCGCTTCAAGCAGGACAAGCTCTGACAGCGTAGTATATGTGCCCTCCATGCTCGAAGATGACAGAGCTTCGCGCCGCTGAAGTGGTCTGATCAGCAGATAAGGATTTATAAGCGTTCTTCCGATGCCGTTCAGCTCGCCGAGGGCTTGAGAAGCCACGGCAAGATTTCCGAGCGCAGCAGTGAAATCAATGCCTGCGGGAGGCAAGGGGTTGGGCACGAAGGCTTGGCTGCCTTCAATCGTCGTTATGAGTTGCCCCGACGGAGAGGCAGAAAAAGCAGCGATGTCCATGGCCTGAGATTTCTGGCGATCCTGGTCGACCCTAGAGGTCTCAGCCGCACTTTTCAACGAAATGACCGTTCGGTTGGAAATCTCGTGTGGGCAGACAGCACGGTCGGCGACAGCGCTGCTCTCCGCGGGTTGGTTGCGGGTTCGAGAGCATAATTGGCGAGCTTCGTGCTGCCGGCTAATTCCAAGCGAGCGCATTTCGCGTTGGAATTAGCAGGGCGCGATCCAAGCTGCGTTGCATGCGGCGCGCTAATTCCAAGCGAGCGCGTTTCACATTGGAATTAGCAGGGCGCGATCCAAGCCGCGTTGCATGCGGCGCGCTAATTCCAAGCGAGCGCATTTCGCGTTGGAATTAGCAGGGCGCGATCCAAGCCGCGTTGCATGCGGCGCGTTAATTCCAAGCGAGCGCGTTTCGCATTGGAATTAGCAGGGCGCGATCCAAGCCGCGTTGCATGCGGCGCGCTAATTCCAAGCGAGCGCGTTTCGCGTTGGAATTAGCAGGGCGCGATCCAAGCTGCGTTGCATGCGGCGCGCTAATTCCAAGCGAGCGCGTTTCGCGTTGGAATTAGCAGGGCGCGATCCAAGCTGCGTTGCATGCGGCGCGCTAATTCCGGCGCACAGTCGTCTGCGTTAGTCAGCGGTCGCGCGATCGGGCCGTCGAGAAAGAAGGCAGGAGCCGGACACGCGGCGAATTGTTCCGCGGAACACATGGCTCCTGAGCATCGCGATGGGCCGGCCTGTAACCAGCCGCCAAACGGTATGCCGGAACGCCTATCGAACGTCCGCTGCAAACGGATCTGCAAACCGCGGTCGCGGCCCGTGACCCATGATCTAATGTAAGAGAGAAAACACCAACAAAAACAAGTTGGTGCGGCCAAGAGGACTCGAACCTCCACCCCTCGCGGGACTAGCACCTCAAGCTAGCGCGTCTACCAATTCCGCCATGGCCGCATCGGACGCGAAGACCGGTCCGTTTGCCCGACCGTCGCGCGCCGCGGGAGAACCCGGGGCCGCTTTCGTGTCGCGCGGCGCAGCGGATAACAGATCGTCCGGCCGCCGACAAGCGCCCCGCTCACGGGGAATCGTAGCCGCCCTCCAGGAAAGGCGCCGCGCCGTCGCCGATGCTGACGCCCGGCTCGACGATCGAGGCCGCCTTGCGGATCAGCTCGGTTACCTCGACGGAGATGCGGTCGCCGGTCACCACGATCTGCCCGCGGGCGATCGGGTGGTCGTTGGCCAGGATCTCGACCATGTCGCTGTCGCTGGCTTCCAGCTCGATCACGGCGCCGCGGCCCATGCGCAGCAGCATGTGCAGCGGCATGCGGGCACGGCCCAGTACCACCGTCAGATCGACCTTAAGGGTCTCGAAGACCGCCACCGCCTGCCACCCCGTCTCGCGGCCGAAACCTTGCAACCGCCGGCCGCGGATGTTGAAGGCTACGACCATCGACGCAGGATGGTGAACTCTTGGTAAACGCGCCGCGCCTCACGGTCAGCCCGCACGCCTTTCCGAAGCAGCCTGGTTCCGGTCCGGTCGCCGGCCCGGTGGGCTGGCGCGTGAGCGACGCGCCCGTGAGCTACGAGGCCGCTCTCGCTTGGATGGAGGCGCGTGCGGAGGCGATCGCCCGCGGCGCGGCGCCCGAATGCGTCTGGCTGCTGGAGCACCCGCCGCTCTACACGGCCGGCACCTCAGCCCGGTCCGAGGATCTCGTGACGCCGGACCGTTTCCCGGTCCACGCCACGGGGCGAGGCGGGCAGTACACCTATCACGGGCCGGGTCAGCGGGTCGCCTACGTGATGCTCGACCTCGACCGGCGCAGCCGCGACCTGCGTGCCTACGTGGCGAGCCTGGAGGCGTGGCTGATCGAGACGCTCACCGCCTTCAATGTCCGTGCCGAGCGCCGTGAGGACCGGGTCGGCGTCTGGGTGCGCCGGCCCGAGAAGGGGCCGGGCGTCGAGGACAAGATCGCGGCGATCGGCATCCGGGTGCGCCGCTGGGTCAGCTTCCACGGCATCAGCCTGAACGTCGAGCCCGATCTCATGCATTTCGACGGGATCGTGCCGTGCGGCGTCCGGGAGCACGGGGTCACGAGCCTCGTCGATCTCGGCCTGCCGGTGAGTATGCCGGAGGTCGACATACAGCTCCGAGCCGCCTTCGAGGCGATCTTCGGGGCGACCGCGATCGAGGCGACGGAGTGATCGGGCGTGCCGGCGATGCCTCCGGCGGCTGCGGCCGCCGCCTTTCTCAAGGGTGCAGGTCGCGTTCCCGAGCCTCTCCCCGGGACGGCCACGTCTTTCAGAAATCCGCGTGCAGCCGTGAGGCGAAGAAATGCGCGGGGCCGCGATCGCGGTTGTATCCGGGATTGTCGATAAACTGGTAGTCGAAGGTCAGGGTGACGAACTTCGTGAGGTTCAGGGCGTAGTAGGTCTCGAGTGCGCGCTCGGTCCCGTAGTTGAGGCGCCCGTCGCCGACCAGCAGGCCGAGATAGCCGGCCGCGAAGGCGGCCCGGTGCGAGGGCGAGAGCCCGTTCATGGCGGCGCCGATTCCGACCGTGTCGTCGGGTCGGTCCCAGGCCTTGCCTTTCAGTGACAGGCCACCGGAAAAGCTCTGGTCGATGTCCGTGAAGGAGATGTTCTCGGTGCGCCCGTCATTCAGGCTCGCCCGGGCGAACAGCCCGAGTTCGGGCGTCAGCGCCTGCTCCAGGTTGATGTAGCCACCGGTCTTGCGGCGGGGACGCCGCGTCGCCGCGACGGCGTCGTTGATGTCGTCGAACAGGCCGAGCTGCGTCAGGCTGACCACGTCGCGGTTGTTGGCCGAGACACCGACATTCGAGAACAGCCCGATGCGGATCTTGCCGGGTTGCTCCAGCCACGGGAGGACGTGGCGCTCCTCAAACTCGACGTTCAGCCCAGCACGCCGGAACACCCGCGGATCGAGCACGTCGCTCGACGGCTCCTTGGGCACCTGCGTGTAGGCGGCGCGGATCGCGAATTCCGGCCGGTTGTATTCGGCGTAGACCCCCTGCGTGAAACCCGGGAGGTTCGCCGGGAAGTCCCAGGCCGACGAGCCCCAGAGCGACCAGTTGAAGAAGTCCACGCGTGGGTCGTGCGCGTAGATGTTGCCGTCGAAGAAGTCGCCCAGCGCGAACTTGCCGGCGATCAGCGTGATCCGCTCGGCATCGTAGCGGGTAGCCACTTGGTTCGGACCGTCCGGCACCTCCACGGTCTCGCCGCCCAGCCCGAAGGTTTGCTTCACGTAGTAGCGGTTCGAGCGCAGCTTCGGGAATGGGGCGCCGGCCTTCTGGGCCTCGCCGTTGACGAAGCCGGCGGCGCCCAAGGTCCGCGACAGGCCAAAGCCCTGGCTGAACTCGGGATTGTAGTAGACCTCGGTGGTGTCGGTGAGCTTGAGCCCGAGGAAGATCGTGGCCGTGGTGGTTTGCCGGGCCTGGTGGGGGATCAGGCTCTGCGCGCCCTCGTAGGGCGAGCGGAAGCCGGGCACGCCCTGCGCAATCAGCGTCGTCTGGCCGTGCAGCGAGAAGCGGCCGGTATCGCCGTTGTCGGGGTCGTGCGGGGCAGTCTCGTCCGGGTCCTGCGGGACCTTCAGGCCGTCCGGAAACCACATCAGCCGCGCGAACAGCTGGTTGGAATTGAAGCTCGCCCGGGTTGTGACCGGCCCGCCCGCGTCGCCGGGCACTGCGCCCAGCGGAAAGCGCCGGCTGCCGCCCAGATCGATGTAGCGGTAGTCGATGCCCAGGGCGAGGCTGTCGGTGATGGCGTACTGCACGCCCGCGCCGAGGGTGAAGCCGAGATAGCCGAGGTCCTGCCGCGCCCTGGTCTGCCCGCCCGCGTCGAGATCCGGATAGTTCGCGAGGAAGTGCGCGTTCGCCCCCGCCAGCCCGAAGGTGCTGTAGATCAGATAGCGGTCGAAGCTGAAGCCGAGTCGGGCGCGCAGGGTGCCGTAGAGATCGGTCTTGGCGCGCACGACGTTGAAGGCCGGATCCACGTCCGCGTAGCCGAACCCTGCGATGGTCGAAGGGACGGGCCGCTTCAGATTCGCCGCGTCGAGACTCGCTTCGATGCCGTAGACCCACGGTCCGGCCTGCCAGTTCCAGCCGCCGAACAGGCCACCGACAGCCGTCGTGGCGTTCCGACCCCGGTCGCTGCGGCCGGTGGAATCGCCGCTCTTGAAGGTCGGAATCGGCCGGCCGCCGATCGTCGTCGGACCGAAATTGTAGGCTCCGTAGGATCCGCCGGCACTTCCCTCGAGGCCGACATAGCCCCCCGACCAGTCGGTATAGGCCGGCATGGCGGCGGCGGAGCGCGGGGCGGACAGATCAGCTGCCCGCGCGGCCACGGGCGCGAGGAGGGGCGCGGTCAGGATGAGCGCTGCGGTGCGGACCAGGGGCACGGAACGGGTTCTCATCCAATTTACAGAAAAGTATAGCACTTGCTAAAACGAGACTCGGCGTCGCGCAAGCCGCAGCGCTCCGTCTCGCCACAGGCCATCGCGCAGATCATGGCTGTTCCACTCCGCATCTTCGGTTCTCTGTATGGCGCCGGCATGACAATCCGGGCTCGGCCGGACTCGTCAAGATCCAATGAGACAATGCGTCGCGAACATCTTCTTGAGAATGCGCTATGAGCGTGGCTATCCGCCGGGAAGACATGCGAATACGGTCATGTCGATTCGAAAAGGTCTCAGATTAGAATTGTTATTATTTGATGTTCGCGCGATTCCGGTTTGAACTTCGAGCCGGGTGGATTATGTGCGGTCGCATGCACGCGTCGCACATCATCCCGGTTCTCCGCGGCCTCGCCGCAGCCTCGCTCCTCGCGTTCGCGGGCGCTGCACTGGCCAAGGAGGTGCCGATCGGTCCGCACGTGACGCGGAACGGCCTGGAGGTCGCCGCCGTCTATCTGCAGCCAATCGAGATGGATCCGCCCGGCATGATGCGCGAGGCCGCCAAGTCGGACATTCACCTCGAGACCGATATCCGCGCCGCCAAGGACAACCGCAACGGATTCGCCGAGGGCGACTGGGTGCCGGCGCTCGACATCCGCTTCGAGGCGGTGAAGCTCGACGGCGACAAGCCCACTGACCAGACAGTTTCGGGCATGCTGATGCCGATGGTCGCCAATGACGGGCCGCATTACGGCGATAACGTCAAGCTGTTCGGCCCCGGTCGCTACCGACTCAAGGTCACTGTGGCGCCCCCGGGCAAGGACAGCCATTTCGGCCGCCACGTCGACAAGGAGACGGGGGTCGGTCCCTGGTTCGACCCCTTCGAGGTGACCCAGGACTTCACCTTCGCCGGCGTCGGCAAGAAGGGCGCCTACTGAACTTGCCGGAGCTGTTCGTGTCCCGCGTGCCGTGTTCAATCGTCTCCGCCGTCGTCCTGCTGATCGCCGCGGCGTCCGCGCCCGCGCATGCCGACGACATGCCGGTCATCAAGGTGGAGATGCGTGACGGCGTGATCATCCCGACGGTGATCGAGGTTCCGGCCAACACCCGGTTCAAGCTGGAGATCTCGAATACCGGCCAGACCCCGGTTGAATTCGAGAGCACGGAACTCAAGCGCGAGAAGGCGCTGGCCGCCGGATCGACCTCGGCGATCGTGTTCCGCACCCTCGATGCCGGCACCTATCAGGTGTTCGACGATTTCCACCCGGAGGCAAAGGCAACCCTGGTGGCCAAATGAGCGCGTCGACGACAGCGCCCGGCCCCCTGGTCCTGACCCGCGCCGGGCCGCGCCGGTCCGCGATCGACGCGCGGCTTGCCCGGTTCGGTGATGGGCTGCGCCGGTACGGCTGGATCATCCGGTCCGTGCAGTGGCTGATCGTCGCCGTCTACGCGGTGCTGGTGGTCGTCCCGGCCCTCCTGCCGCTGCCCAACAATGCCGCCCATATCTGGACCAACCTGACGCTGGCCGCGCAGTTCGCCTTCTGGGGGATCTGGTGGCCGTTCGTGCTCGTCAGCATGGTGCTGGTCGGCCGGGCCTGGTGCGGCGTGCTCTGCCCGGAAGGGGCTCTCAGCGAATTCGCCAGCCGCTGGAGCCGCGGCTACGCCGTGCCGCGCTGGATCACCTGGCAGGGCTGGCCGTTCGTGGCCTTCGCCGGAACCACCGTCTACGGGCAGATGACCAGCGTCTACGGCTACCCGAAGCCGGTGCTCGCGGTGCTCGGCGGCTCGACGCTGGCAGCGATCGTGGTCGGCCTGCTCTACGGGCGCAACAAGCGCGTCTGGTGCCGCTATCTCTGCCCGGTCAACGGAGTCTTCGCGGTGCTGTCGAAGCTCGCGCCGGTGAGCTTCCAGGTCGACCGCGCCGCCTGGGCGGCCTCCCCCAAGCCGGTCGGCGGCACCGAGGTCTTCAACTGCGCGCCCCTCGTGCCGGTGAAGACCATGCGCGGCGCGGGCGCCTGCCACATGTGCGGGCGCTGCAGCGGCCATCGCGGCGCCGTGCACCTCGCCCTGCGCTCGCCCAACCACGAGATCGTCCACGTGGCCGGCCAGGAGCCCAGCCTCGACCAGACCATGCTGATCCTGTTCGGCATGCTGGCGCTCGCGGTCGGGGCCTTCCAATGGTCGTCGAGCCCCTGGTACGTCGACGCCAAGCAATGGGCGGCCACCTGGCTCATCGAGCACGGGACGACGTGGCCCCTGGAGCACTCGGCGCCCTGGTTCGTGCTGACGAACTATCCCGACCGCAACGACGTCATGACGCTCCTCGACGGTGCGCTGCTGCTCGCCTACATCGGCGCCGCGACGGCCGTCCTCGGGCTCGCCCTGTCGGGGATCGTGGCGCTCGCGACCCTGAGCCTCGGAGGCTGGTCGCTCCGGCGCTTCCACCACCTGACTCAGACGCTGATCCCGGTCGCGGGCTGCGGCGTCTTCCTGGGCCTGTCGGCGCTCACCGTCACATTCCTGCGCGGCGACGGCATCGTCATCCCCTACGTGGCGGAGATCCGCGCGGCCCTGCTCGCCGGTGCGAGCCTGTGGAGCATCTGGCTGGCCTGGCGGGTGGCGGGTCTCGCCGCCGGCGGCCTCCGCAGGGTGGCGGCCGCCGCCTGCATCGCCGCAGCGACCGCCCTCTCGGTGGCCAACTGGGTGCTCCTGTTCTGGATCTGGTAGCGCGCGGTTCGCGCGCGGTGCTTCACACGACCTCGTAACCCCTGGAGACCGCCATGATCGGCGCCTTCGTCATCGCCTTCCGCGAAGTCATCGAGGCAGGCCTCATCATCTCCATCGTGCTGGCGGCGACCCGCGGCATCCCGGGCCGGATGCGCTGGGTCCTGCTCGGCGTTGCCGGGGGCCTCGCGGGCGCGGCCCTGGTGGCCCTGTTCGCGGAAAAGATCTCTGACGCCTTCGAGGGCAGCGGGCAGGACATCCTGAACGCCGCGGTGCTGATCGTCGCCGTGCTGCTGCTGATCTGGCACAACACCTGGATGAGCAAGCATGGCAAGGAGCTGGCGGGCGAGCTGCGCGCCGCCGGTGCGGCGGTGCGCTCGGGCGAGCGGGAGGCGGCGGCCCTCTCGATCGTTATCGGCGCCGCGATCCTGCGCGAGGGGGCCGAGCTGGTCCTGTTCCTCTACGGCCTCGTGGCCTCGGGCACTTCGGGGGCCGACATTCAGTTCGGAGCGGTCGCCGGCATCGGTGCGGGCGTTCTCCTCTCGGCGGTGACCTATCTCGGCCTCGCCGCGATCCCGAGCCGGTACGTCTTCTCGATCACCAGCGTGCTGATCATCTTCCTCGCGGCCGGCCTCGCCGCGCAGGCGGCGCAGTTCCTGGCCAATGCCGGCGTAGTGGATGTCCTTGGTCACACTCTGTGGAACAGCTCCGGCATGATCGCCGAGAATTCCTGGCCGGGCCGCGTCTTGCATGCTTTGGTCGGCTACACCGACCGACCCACTGCACTTCAGGGTCTGGTCTATGTCGCCACCATCGCGGTGATGGTCTGCCTTATGCAGTGGAGCGCCGCCGACAAGCGCCGCGCGGTACGGACGGCGTAAGCCTCGGCTGCTACAGGTCCTGGGATCTTCCCGGGGCGCAGGGCGAAACCCTATCTTGGGCGCCCGGATGCCCTGGAGGGTGATCCGGGATCCTGCGCCTGAAGCGTCGCGCAGGCGACACGGTCTGTCGGAGACGGCCGGTTCAAGCGGGATCTCGCCCGCGGCAGGGGGCGGCGCGCATCAATCCGTCCGCCACCCGGCTTCTGATCGAGGCGTGCTACGGTGCTCCGGTCGCCACTGCCCTGGCCGGATCGGCGCCCCATTCCGACCAGGAGCCGTCATAGAGACCCCGCGCCGGCCGACCCATGGTCTCCAGCGCCAGCGCGATGATCGCGGCGGTGACGCCGGAGCCACAGGTGGTCACGACCGGCCGGTCCGGATCGACGCCGTTCTCGGCAAAGACCGCCTTCAGCTCCTCGGGGCTCTTCATCCGGCCGTCGCGCTGGAGGGCCGCGTAGTGCAGGTTGCGGGCACCGGGCATGTGCCCCGGCCGGACGCCGGGGCGGGGCTCCGGCTCCTCGCCGCGGAACCGCGGCCCCGAGCGGGCATCGACCACCTGGGCCGCGCCGGTATCCAAGGCACGGGCGACGTCGTCCGCGTCCGCCACGGCGCCGTGGTCGAGACGGGCGGTGAAGTGCCGCCGCTCGGGCGCGCGCGGTTCGCCCTCCTCGGTGGGGTAGCCCGCCGCCACCCAGGCAGGGAGGCCACCGTCCAGCACCAACGCGTCGCGCACGCCGAAGCTCTTGAGCATCCACCAGACCCGCGGAGCCGAGAACAGCCCCTGGCCGTCGTAGACCACGAGCTGCATGCCGTCCCCGATGCCGAGGGCCCGCATCCGCGCGGCGAACACCTCGGGACGCGGCAACATGTGCGGCAGGCTCGACTCGGTGTCGCTCATGGCGTCGAGATCGAAGCGACGGGCACCGGGAATATGGGCGGCGCGGAACTCGGCCTCTGGATCACGGCCCGCGGCGGGCAGGTACCAAGAGGCGTCGAGCACCACGATGTCGGGAGCCGCGAGGCGGTCGTGCAGCCATTCGGGTGACACGAGGGGCGCATGGGCCATGGTCGGCGGGTCCGGCTCTGTTCGCGTTGCGCGCTCACAGAACCACAGCTTGCACCGCGTTGCACGCCCGGCCTGCCGACACGCGCGGGCGTTCGGGCGGATTCGTCAGCCGCGCCAATGCCAATCGAAAGGCGGGTGGAATGGCGCGAGCTACGCATCCTGCACCGTGGTCCGATGCATCCAACGCAGGCTGGTCTTGTTTTAAAGAACCGTAACCCCAGTTACGACAACATGATGACGCCAATCGCGTCGGCCCCTCGGCCGGCATCGTGTTGGCCGCCCCGGACGCCCCCGCTTGTGGACGCGAAACGGGGACGTCGCCTGAACGAGATGCGTTCGAATTTCCCTATCTGCCGGGGTGCCCGACCCACCGAGCAGGATGCTTATTGAGCCGATCGATACCATGAATCAACTCGTCCGCATGTCCCAGATCGGCGACGCCGAGACCGTACAGGAGCCGTCGGCCGACCTGCGCGTGCCATTCGCGCAGTCCGGTGCCTTCGTGTGCAAGTACATCATCGGTGAGCCGAACGACCGCGCCGTCTGCTGCGGGGCGCCCGTATCCGACGGCAAGAGCTGGTGTGCCTATCACCGTCGTATCGTGTTCGAGCCGACCCGGCCCGGCCGCATCCGCTGAATCCGGTCCTGTCGCATCCCGGAGGTCACTGCGTCCGCATGATCTGGATGACCGCCGGGGTGATGATGACCACGAACAGCACGGGCAGGAAGAACAGGATCATCGGCACGGTGAGCTTGGGCGGCAGCCCCGCCGCCTTCTTCTCGGCCTCGTTCATGCGCAGGTCGCGGCTTTCCTGGCTCAGCACCCGCAGCGCCTGACCCACGGGCGTACCATAGCGCTCGGCCTGGATCAGCGCGGTCGCCACGGATTTCACCGGCTCGAGCCCGGTGCGCATCACGAGGTTCTCGTAGGCCTGGCGCCGGTCGGGCAGGAACGACATCTCGGCGGTCATCAGCGCGAGCTCCTCGGCCAGCACGACCGAGGACGTGGCGATCTCGGTGCTCACCTTCCGGAACGCGTTCTCGATCGCCATTCCGGATTCCACGCAGATCAGCGTGAGGTCGAGGGCGTCCGGCCACGCCTTCCGGATCTCGGTCTGGCGTTTCTTGGCGGTGTTCACCAAGAACAGCTCCGGCGCCTTGATGCCCGCATAGGCCGCGCCGATCACCAGCCCGAACCGCACGAGGTACGAGGCGTCGAGCACCTCGAGCACGAACAGGTAGAACAGGGCCGAGATCACCGCGACAACCGGCACGACGAGGCGGAAGAACAGGAACGCGGTCTCCGCCCCCTGGCCGCGATAGCCGGCCTGCATCAGCTTGCGCTTGGCCGTGTCCGTGCCGAGCCAGCGCCGCAGCTGGTACCGGTCGACGATGGACTTCATGTAGGCCTTCGGCTCGGTCCGGAGCGTGGCCCGGTTGGCGGTCCGCTCTGCGCTCAGCCGCTCGCGCCGCCGGATCTGCTCACGCTCGTCGCTGACGAGCTTCATCCGCTTGCCGAGCCTGTCGGTCTCCAGGAAAGGCTGTGCCACCGCGTAGGCGGTCGCGGCCGCCGCGACGGCGGTCAGGAGCGTGCCCATGAAGCGGGGATCGAACAGCTTCTCGGCGATGTCGTCGATCATCGGGCGGGATCCGGCAGAGGGCGCACCGCGCCTAGAACTCGAAGGCGATCATCTTCTTGATCGTGAAGACGCCGATAGACATCCAGATTGCCGCGCCGACCAGGGCGATCTTGCCGGTATCGGTCGTCCAGAGCAGTGAGATGTAGTCGGGGCTGGTCAGGGCGGTAATGCCCGCCACCGCGAAGGGGAGGCAAGCGATGATCGAGGCCGAGGCCTTGGCCTCCATGCTCATCGCCTGGACCTTGCCGCGCATCTTGGCGCGGTCGCGCAGCACGACGGAGAGGTTGTTCAGCGCCTCCGAAAGGTTGCCGCCCGATTGCTGCTGGATGTTGATCACGATGGCGAAGAAGTTCACTTCGGCCGTGGGCACGCGTTCGAACAGGCGCGTGCACGCCTCCCCGAGCGACAGGCCCATCGCCTGAGTCTCCACCACGGTCCGGAACTCGCTGCGCACCGGTTCCTCGGCCTCGCGCGAGACCATGCGGAAGCAATCGCCCACCGGGATGCCGGTGCGGATGCCGCGGACCACGACGTCGACGGCGTTGGGCAGTTCCTTGTTGAACTTCGCGATGCGCTTGAGCCGCAAATGGCGCAGCAGCCAGGCGGGCAGACCGAAGCCGCCCGCGAAGGCAGCTCCGAGCGCCGCGAGGGCGTTGTCGGTGATCACGAAGATCAGGAGCCCGAGGACGCCGCCGCTCAAAGCCGAGACCATATAGAAGGTCTGCTTCGTCCAGCCGAGGCCGGCGCGGGCGAGCTTCAGCTCCACGCTGGCCTTCGAGGCGCCCTTGGCCTTCGCCTCGATCTCGCTCAGCGTCTTGGCGACCTGCTCGCGCCGGTTGACCGCTATGCCCCGGGTCGCCGCCCCCGAGGCGGAGACGCTGATCGTCTTCAGGCGTTTGTTGGCCCGCCGCTCGCCGCCGAGCAGGGGAAGGACCGCCACGTAGGCGATGGCGGCCACCGCGATGCCGACGAGGCCGGCGGCGATCGGCAGGTTTGAGGCGTCCGCCATCGGCTCAGCTCCGGTCGACGACCTCGGCGGCGTCGAGCGCCTCGCCGAGCCGCTGCTCCAGGCCGTAGTAGCGGGCGCGCTCCCAGAATTTCGGCCGGCCGACGCCGGTGGAGCGGTGGCGCCCGATCAGCTTGCCGTTCGCGTCCTCGCCGACGATGTCGTAGAGGAACACGTCCTGCGTGGTGATGACGTCACCCTCCATGCCGAGCACCTCGGTGATGTGGGTGATGCGCCGGGAGCCGTCGCGCAGGCGCATCGCTTGGATCACGACGTCGATCGAGCCGCAGATCATCTCGCGCAAGGTCCGCGACGGCAGGGTGAAGCCGCCCATCGAGATCATCGATTCGATACGCGACAGGCACTCGCGCGGGCTGTTGGCGTGGAGCGTGCCCATCGAGCCGTCGTGGCCGGTGTTCATCGCCTGGAGCAGGTCGAAGGCCTCCGGTCCGCGCACCTCGCCGACGATGATCCGCTCCGGACGCATGCGCAGGCAATTCTTCACGAGGTCGCGCATGGTGACCTGGCCCTGGCCCTCCATGTTGGGCGGCCGCGTCTCCAGGCGCACAACGTGGGGCTGCTGGAGCTGCAGCTCGGCCGCGTCCTCGCAAGTGATGACCCGCTCGTCGTGCTCGATGAAGGCGGTGAGGCAGTTGAGCAGCGTGGTCTTGCCCGAGCCGGTACCGCCCGAGATCACCACGTTGCAGCGCGACTGGCCGATGATCTTCAGGACCTCGGCGCCCTCGGGCGAGATCGCCCCGAAGCGCACGAGCTGCTCCAGGGTCAGCTTGTCCTTCTTGAACTTGCGGATGGTGAGCGCCGGGCCGTCGATCGCCAGGGGCGGCGCGATGACGTTGACGCGGGACCCGTCCGGCAGGCGCGCATCGCAGATCGGCGAGGCGTCGTCGACGCGGCGCCCGACCTGGCTGACGATCCGCTGGCAGATGTTCATCAACTGCTGGTTGTCGCGGAACCGCACACTGGTCAGCTGGATCTTGCCGTTGACCTCGATGAAAGTCCGGTGGGCGCCGTTGACCATGATGTCGGCGATGTCGTCCCGGGCGAGCAGCGGCTCCAGGGGACCGTAGCCCAGCACGTCGTTGCAGATGTCGTCGAGCAGCTCCTCCTGCTCGGAGATCGACAGGACGATGTTCTTGAGCCCGATGATCTCGGTGACGATGTCGCGGATCTCCTCGCGCGCGGTCTCGGCGTCGAGGCGCGAGAGCTGCGTCAGGTCGATCGCCTCGATCAGGGCGCCGAAGATCAGGCTCTTGGTGCGGTAGTAATCCTCCGACCGCGTGGTCTCGACGACGACCGGCGCCGCCGGCGCCGGACGCGGGGCGGGCGCCGGCGAATCGCGCAGGACCGGCGGGGTCGGGGCCACGGCCCGCGGCTGCGGAATCGCCGGCGCCGCCGCCGCGGCGCTGCCGGACTGTCGCCTACCGAACATGGGTCAGATCCCCGACGCTGACCTGCCGAGTCTGCCGGGCCAAGGATCGCGTCCGCATCAGGATGCCTTGCGGCCGGCGAGCTTGGCGAGCAGCGGCTCCAGCAGGCTCGGCCGGCTCCGCCGGCTCTCGGTACGCCCAAGGGTCATGGCGGCCAGATCGTTGAACAGCTCCGCCACCTTCGATCCGGCCTGGATCTCGGCGATCATCTGGCCGTTGTTGGCCGCGGTGCCGAACAGGGTCGGCTCGAACGGGATCGTCAGGGCGACCGGGGCCTCCAGGGCCTTGGAGAACTCGGCGGTGCCGATTTCGGGGCGCTTTGGCACGCCGACGCCGTTCAGCACGATGCGCGGCGGCTGGTCGTTCGGGCGCCCGTGCTTCAGCGCGCCGAGGAGGTTCTTGGCGTTGCGCAGGCAGGCAAGGTCAGGGCCGGCCACGATCAGGATCTCGTCCGCCGCCGTGAGGACCCGCTTCGACCACGCGCTCCACTGATGCGGGATGTCGAGGACCACGCAGGGCACGCTTGCCCGCATGTGCTCGATCAGGGCGTCGAAGGCCGGCTCGGACAGGTCGATGGTCCGGTCCAGGCTCGCCGGGGCGGAGAGCAGGCTCAGGTTGTCGCTGCACTTGGACAACAGTCGCTCGACCAGGGCGGAATCGAGGCGTTCGGGGGCAAACACGGCCTCGGCGATGCCCTGCGGCGGGTCCTGATTGAAGTTGAGCGAGGCGGTTCCGAAGGCGATGTCGAAGTCGGCGATCACCGTCTGGACGCCCTGGCTCCGGGCCACGGACCAAGCGAAATTGTGCGCTACCGTGGAGGCGCCGATCCCACCCTTCACGCCGTAGACCGCCACGGTCCGCCCCACCGGCTTGACGCCCGGAGCCGTGAACAGGTCGGAAATTGCCGCGATCAGTGTCAGCGGCTCGACCGGTGCCATCAGGTAATCGGACACCCCGCGCTGGATCAGCTGCCGATAGAGCGTGACGTCGTTGACATGGCCGATCACCAGGACGCGGGTGCCCTCGTCACAGACTTCGGCCAGGGCGTCGAGGCACTCGATCGGCTTCGAGCGCGCCCCCTGGATCTCGATGATGATGACGTTGGGAGTCGGCGCGTGCCGGTAGGCCTCGATTGCGCCGCCGCCGCCGCCCATCCGGACCTTGACCTGCGCCTTCTGCATGCGCCGGTCGAGGGCCGCACCCTCGATCATCGCGGCGGTCTCGCCGGTCTCGCAGAATGCCTGGATGGTGATCCGGGGAACCGGGGCGATCATGCGCTCGGTTGACTCGGACAGATCTGCCATGACGGCGCTTTCGGGTTCGCGTTCGGGGCGCGGCGTTGCGGTCGGCGGCGGGGCTGCCCGTCCCCGACGCCGGCTGTCTCAGTTGGTGACTTGGGACTTCACGGCGGTCTGCCCATCTTGACGCCATGTGGTTGACGGATCCTTGCCGTCCCGCAACTGGCCAATGTCCCGGACCCGCTTGACGGTGTCGATGCGGCCCTCGGGCCTGCCCCGTACGAGGTCGACCGGGTCGGCGACCTGAGCCGCCACGTTGGACTGCATGGCGCAGCCCAGGTTCCAGCTCGGCTGGTTGCTGTAATCGGACGCGAAGCTGCGGGTTCCAAGGTCCTGGGGCCACAGCCCGCAGGCGTCGGCTACCTTGGCCTGCATGCGTTGGAAGCTGAGGCGAATCGGCGCGGCGAGGGTCGGCGCGGCCACCGCGTAGCCGGTCACCGTGATCTCGCGGGCGCCGACGCCGTTCTGCGTCCCGAACCGGCCGAGTGCCGAAGCGGTCCGCTCGACCGCCGCCACCTGGCTTGGAGGAACGCCCCGGGGGACCTCCATCAGAAGACCCCCGCGGCCGTAGCGGCGGTATTCCAGCATGAACGCGTCGACATCCGCCGCCTGGCGCGGATCCAGGTGTCCCACCCCAGTTGGGAACACGTCGAGGCTGCGGGTCCCGTCAGCCAGCACGACGGGGTGGCGCGCGCGGTAATCCGTCACGTCGAGCCCGCCGGTGGTGACGGGATCGGTCTTGCAGGCTGCCGCGAGAGCACCCAGCGCACAGGCGGCGAGCAGGCTCGCGGTACGGCGGTACAGGGCGGGCGGGTAACGTCCGGTCATGGTTCCGAATCCTGGAGGCAACAGGGACGCGCGGCGCTACTCGACGATGAAGCCGACGTGCCCGCGATAGGTGCGTCCGAGCGGCGGCGCCGCGGCGGCCCCGGGCGAGGCGACCTTGCCGTAGATGCGGTTGATCTGGCCGAGCAGAACCGTCTGACCGTCGCTGGCGTCGACGAAGTTGTCGTCGGGGCGGCTCACCTGCTTCGGCTCCATCGCGCGGGCGATGTAGGGCGTGCACATGATCATCAGCTCGGTCTCCATGCGCTGGTAGTCGCGGGAGCGGAACAGCGCACCGAGGATCGGCAGGTTGATCAGCCCCGGCAGGCCGGAGATCGCCTGCTTGTTGACCTGCTGGATCAGGCCGGCCGTCATCATCACGCCGCCGGAAGGCAGCTCGACGGTGGTCTCGGAGCGGCGCACCCGGGTGCCCGGCACCGCGACCGAGCTGTTCCCGACGACGTAATTGAAGCTCTGCTGCGGATCGATCTCGGTGACGTCCGTGGCGACGCGGATCGAGATCCGGTTGTCGGCCAGCACCACGGGGGTAAACGACAGGGCGACGCCGTAGGGCTTGTATGTGATGCCGGGCGAGCAGACGCCGCCGACCGCGCAGGTGGCTGAGGACGGCACCGGGAACTCACCGCCGGCCAGGAACTTGGCGGCCTCGCCGGAGATCGCGGTCAAGGTCGGCTCGGCGAGGATGCGCGAGACGCCGGCCTGCTCGAACGCCTTCAGGGTCGCCTGCAGCGAGAAGCCGCCCCCCTGCACGGAGGCCTGGATCTGATTCCCGCTCGGCGTGCTTGTGTTGATCGGGAAGGGCAAATTGTTGGTCAGCACGTTCGGGATCACCGCCGGCACCTGCGTCGCGGCGGCGGTCCCGCTATTGACGATCGTCTGGCCCACGGTTCCGACCGGGTTCAGAGCCGACCAGTTGCCGGTCATGTTGATCCCGAATTGCTTCAGGACGTTGCGGGACACCTCCACCACGGTGACGCGGAGCATCACCTGATCCTTGTTGCGGATCGTGAGGTTGTTGATCACTGCGCCCCGCGCTCCGACGGCGACGCCCCCGCTGGGGGCCCCGGCGCCGGCGGCCCCGGCCGCCCCTCCGCCCAGCCCCACGAAGGCGTTGGCGATGTCGATCGCCTGCTGCGCATCCGCCGAGGAGTTCACCGAGCCCGACAGGAGCACCGAGGCTCCCGAGGAGCGCACGTCGAAGCGGCCGCCCGGGATGCTCTGGCCGAGCAGCTCGCGCAGGGTCCCCAGGTTGAGATCCCGCGCCACCGTCACGTCGAGGGCAGCGATCTGGCGGCCCTCGGCATCCAGGATGAAGATCGAGGTCGCGCCGTCGGCCATGCCGATCACGAAGACCTTGCGGGTCGAGCGGACCACGGCGTTGGCCACCGCGGGGTTGGCCACGAACACCTCCTTGGCGTCGCGCGGCAGGTCGACGATGACGGAGCGACCGGCGGTGAGTTCGACCCGCCGGGTCGAGGCGGATTCCGCCGCGCCGATCGTCAGGATCGGCGCAGGACCGAAGCTCTGCCGTTCCTGGGCGGGCGCGGGTCCCGTCAGGGCAACCAGCAGGGCGAGGGCGCCGGCCGAGCGGCGGGCGGGGTGGCGCACCGGGCGCGCGTGGAGCAGCGGAGCGGTCATGGCGGTCACGGCGTCTGCTGCCGCGCAACGCCGAAGCGCACCACGGTCAAGGCGGGTTCGGGCATCTGCGCCGCGGACGTATCGGCCAGCGGCGCGGTTTCGGGCGGGCGCCCGGCATCGGCGAGGCTGCGCAGCGAGAGGGTGAGGGCGCCGACCTTCTGGGCGAGCGCCAGGGTCTCGGCCTGAGCGGGCGTGACGGCCAGCGTCGCGGTCTCGCCGGTGACGACGTTGGTGCCGTTCTTCTCCTGGACGAGCTGACCGATCGCCAGGACGCGGATGTCGGTCAGGATCGTCTGGGAGAGCTGCACGTCGCTGTTGTTGACCCGCGAATTGGATTCGTCCCGGAACGTGCGGATCACGTCGACGCGGTCATTCGGCAGGATGAAGCCGCCGGCCGAGTTGGTGCCGCGGCTGTCGGTGACGATGGCGACCGCGCGCATGCCGGGGGGCAGGATCGCTGCCATGAAGCCGCTCTCCGGGCGCACCAGCTTCTGCGCGCGGATCGGCTCGCCCGCCAGGAAGCCCGAGCGCACGGACGCGCCGACGGTCTCGTCGAGCGCCTTCGGGTTGATCTTGCGGGTCATGTAGCCGGCCGTGACGGCGCCGTCCGGCCAGGATTGCCAGCGCAGATCCGCAGCCCGGAGCACTTGGCCCATGGGCATGTCGATGGCGGCCACGAGCACGTCGGTCATCGGCTGCGGCGGCGCCTCGGCCTTGGGCGGCGGCGGCGGCGGTGGCGGATCGCCGCCGCTCATCAGGAAGGCCGCCCCGGTACCGGCCGCGAGGGCTATACCGAGGACGGCGAAACGGGCTGGGTTCATCGCATCGCCACGCGCCGGAGACGGCCGAATTGCCGTCCATGACCGGAACCTGCGCGGGGATTCGTGTAATTATGGTTAAGGTATTATAACCTCTCGCATTGTCGCCGGTCCGGAAACGGGGCGTCTGAGTAAGCGCGTCACAATCCGCAGGATCCTTCAGCTTCCCCCGATCTTGGCCGTGGCGCAGCGCCGGGTCGTGACCTATCGTGCCACCGGACCCGCCTCAGAAGCGGGCGCTCGGTCAATCCGGGGGGGAGACATGATCAGGACATACGGCGGCGCGGTGTTGGCGGCCGCCCTCGCGGGCACTGCGCTCGGTTCCGCCCCGGCGGCCGCGCAGGGGACCTTCTCGGACAACGCCGTGCGGATCGGCATCCTCAACGATCAGTCCGGTCTCTACGCCGAGTATGGCGGTCAGGGCTCGGTCGAGGCCGCCCGCATGGCCGTGGAGGACATGGGTGGCAAGATCGGCAGCGTGCCGATCGAGATCCTCTCGGCCGATCACCAGAACAAGCCCGACATCGCCTCTGCGATCGCCCGGCAATGGTACGACCGCGACAATGTCGACGCGATCATGGAGCTGACCACCTCCTCGGTGGCGCTGGCGGTCCAGGGCCTGTCCAAGGAGAAGAAGAAGATCACCATCACCACCGGGGCGGCGACCAGCGACCTCACCGGCAAGGCCTGCACGCCCTACGGCTACCACTGGGCCTTCGACACGCGGGCGCTGGCGGTCGGCACCGGCGGCGCGCTGACACGGGCGGGCGGCGACACGTGGTTCTTCCTCACGGCCGATTACGCCTTCGGCTCGGCCCTGGAGGCCGATACCAGCCGGGTCGTGACCGCCAACGGCGGCAAGGTGGTGGGGAGCGTCCGGCACCCGCTGTCGAACCAGGACTTCTCGTCCTTTCTGCTCCAGGCGCAAGGCTCGAAGGCCAAGGTGATCGGGCTCGCCAATGCCGGGCTCGACACCTCGAACTCGATCAAGCAGGCGGCCGAGTACGGCATCGTCGAGGGCGGCCAGAAGCTCGCGGCCCTGCTGTTCACCCTTTCGGAGGTGCACGGGCTCGGCCTGAAGGTGGCGCAGGGCCTGACGCTCACCGAGGGCTGGTACTGGGACGCCAACGACGAGACCCGCGCTTTCGGCCAGCGCTACATGAAGCGCACCGGCCGGATGCCCAACATGATCCAGGCGGGCACCTATTCGGCGGTGCTGTCCTACCTGAAGGCCGTCAAGGCTGCCGCCACCGACGAGACCGACGCGGTCAACGCCAAGCTCAAGGAACTGCCGGTCGACGACGTCTTCGCCCATGGCGGGATCGTGCAGCCGAACGGCCGCATGGTCCACGACATGTACCTGTTTGAGGTCAAGAAGCCGGCCGAGTCGAAGGGCCAGTGGGATCTCTACCGGCTGATCTCGACGGTCCCCGGCAAGGAAGCCTTCGCGTCGCCTGCCGAGAGCGGCTGCCCGCTGACGGCGGCGAAGTAGAGCGGCGAGAGGGGCGCAGACGCCCCCTCGTCATCGCACGCGCAGCGAAGGCATCCAGGGCAGCGAAACGTCGGTGAGCGTGGCTGCGCTGGATTGTATCGCTCCGCTCGCAAAGACGCGGACGCTCCGGGGCTGTCGGCGGGACGGCGGGGTCACCCCGCCCAGACCCGCCGATACAGCGCCACGATCTCTTCGGCGCTGGGCTCCACCGGGTTGTTGGCGGGGGAGCCGGAGGCGAGCGCCTGGGCCGCCATGGTGGGGAGCAGCGCTTCCCAGCGGGCCGGGTCGATCCCGTATTCCCGGGGCCCCGGCACGTCGAGGTCGTCGTTGAGCGCCTCCAGTTCCGCCACCAGGGCCGAGACCGCGGACCGGTCGTCGGCGTCGGGGCCGGCGATCCTCATGGCGCGGGCGCAGGCTGCGTAGCGGTCGATGGCGGCGGGCGCCGAGAAGGCCGTGACCGCCGGCAGCAGCATCGCGTTCGACAGGCCGTGGGCCACGTGGAAATGCGCGCCGATCGGCCGGCTCATGCCGTGGACCAGTGCGACGGAGGCGTTCGAGAAGGCGATGCCGGCCTGGGTGGCACCCAGCATCATCGCCTCGCGCGCCGCCCGGTCACCGGGATCGGTCCAGACCCGGCGCAGGTTCGGGGCGATCAGGCCCATCGCCTGGAGCGCCAGGCCGTCCGAGAACAGGTTCGACTTGCGCGACACATAGGCCTCGATCGCGTGGGTCAGCGCATCGATGCCGGTATCGGCGGTGAGCCGCTTGGGCTTGGTGAGCGTCAATTCGTAATCGACCAACGCCGCCACCGGCAGGTAGGCCAGCCCGATGCAGAGCATCTTCTCGTCCGAGGTCTCGTCGGTCACGATGGTGAAGCGGGTCGCCTCCGAACCGGTGCCGGCGGTGGTGGGAATCGCCACGATCGGCAGGCCCGGCTCGTCCTGCTGGCGCGGTGCCTTGTAGTCGCGCATGTGGCCGCCGTGGCGGGCGAGCACCGCCACGGCCTTCGCCGTGTCCATCGGGCTGCCGCCGCCGAAGCCGACCACGCAATCGAAGTCGCCCGCCTGGAGGGCGGCGAGTGCCGCCTCCACGGAGGCCACCGTCGGGTCCGGCACGGTCTCGGAGAAGATCGTGGCCTTCGCGCCCGCCTTGGTGAGCCGCTCGAGCAGCGTGTCGGTGCGGCCGCTGCCGGCGAGATAGGGATCGGTGACCACGAAGGGCCGCGACAGGCCGAGCTGGCCGAGCACCTCCGGCAGCAACCGCGAGGCGCCGGCGCCGACGCGCATCAGCCGGGGCAGGGCGATCGAGGCGACCATGTCTTGCTTCTCCCACCCGGCGCCTCTTCTGGTGCGCCGGAACGGGCGATCTTAGGATGCGCGGCTGCGGGGCGAAACCGCCACTGCTTACACCGTCGGCCCGGCGAACAGCGCCCCCGCGGCCTTCACTTCGGCGGCGATGAACCCCGCCACCGCGCGGATATGGGCCGCCTTCCGGTGATCCTCGTGGATGTGCATGTGGAACGAGCGGGTCAGGGAGACCGCCTCGGGCAGCACCGGCACGAGTCCCGGATGGGCCGCCGCGATGAAGGCCGGCAGGATGCACAGGCCGGCGCCGCCGAGCGTCGCGTGGACCTGGGCCAGGAGATTGGTGGAGCGCAGGCGGGCCGTGACCGCGGGGCCGAGCGCCCCGAGGTAGTTGAGCTCGCGGGTGAACAGCATGTCCTCGATGTAGCCGACGAAGGGATGGGCCGGCAGGTCCGCGAGCTCCGCGATCGGCGCTGCCGCCGCGAGATAGGACTCGGCCGCGTAGACGAGCAGCCGGTAATCGGTGAGCCGGCGCGCCACCACCCGCGCCTGCTGCGGGCCGGAGAGGCTGATCACGATGTCGGCCTCGCGCTTGGACAGGCTGAAGATCCGGGCGGTCGCCATGATCTCCACCTCCAGCTCCGGATGGCGGGCGGTCAGCCGGTGCATCCGCGGCGCGAGGAAGACGCTGCCGAACCCGTCCGGCGCGCCGATCCGCACCGTGCCCGACACCGCCTGGGCGGCCTCCGTGGCGGCGCTGGCCGAGAGGAACGCGCTCTCCATGGTCTCAGCGACGCCCAGCAGGTTCGCCCCGTCCTCGGTGAGGGCGTAGCCCAGGTTGCTGCGGTGGAACAGGCGGGCGCCGAGGCCCTCCTCCAGGGCGCGGATCCGGCGCCCGACCGTGGTGTGCTCGGTGCCGGTGCGCGCCCCCGCTGCGCTCAGGGTCCCGGTCCGCGCCACCGCGAGAAAGAAGCGGAGATCGTCCCAGTTGGGCCCCGCCCTGGCCATGGCCGCACTCCCGCTGTGCATCGATGCACAGCGGCTGTAAGCGCATCTGGCTTTATCGCTCAAGGGATCCTGTTAGGGTGCGCCAAAATCGAACGCCACATCACAGGGAGGCGCGCATGCGCACGATCGGGCACTACATCGGCGGCCGGAATGTCGGCGGCGAGAGCGGGCGGTTCGCCGACGTGTTCCACCCCTCGACCGGCGAGGTCCAGGCCAAGGTCGCGCTCGCCAGCAAGGCCGAGATGCGCGCCGCCGTGGAGAACGCCAAGGCGGCCCAGCCGGCCTGGGCGGCGACCAACCCGCAGAAGCGCGCCCGCGTGATGATGCGCTTCCTCGAACTGATCCGCGGCGAGCACGACGCCCTCGCCGAGCTGCTCGCTTCCGAGCACGGCAAGACCGTGCCGGACGCCAAGGGCGACATCCAGCGTGGTGTCGAGGTGGTCGAGTTCGCCTGCGGCATCCCGCACCTGCTCAAGGGCGAGTACACGGAAGGCGCCGGCCCCGGCATCGACGTCTATTCCCTGCGCCAGCCGCTCGGCGTGGTGGCCGGCATCACGCCGTTCAACTTCCCGGCCATGATCCCGCTGTGGAAATGCGCCCCGGCCATCGCCTGCGGCAACGCCTTCATCCTGAAGCCGTCCGAGCGCGACCCGAGCGTGCCGATCCGCATCGCCGAGATCTTCCTGGAGGCGGGCCTGCCGCCGGGCATCCTCAACGTCGTCAACGGCGACAAGGAGGCGGTCGACGCCATCCTGGATGATGAGGACATCAAGGCGGTGGGCTTCGTCGGCTCCTCGCACATCGCCGAGTACATCTACGTGCGCGCCGCCGAGACGGGGAAGCGCGCCCAGTGCTTCGGCGGCGCCAAGAACCACATGATCATCATGCCGGACGCCGACATGGGCCAAGCGGTCGACGCGCTGATCGGCGCCGGCTACGGCTCGGCCGGCGAGCGCTGCATGGCGATCTCGGTGGCGGTGCCGGTGGGCGAGCAGACCGCCGACCGGCTGATGGAGCGCCTCATCCCGCGGGTCGAGTCGCTCAAGATCGGCCCGTCGCATGACGGCTCGGCCGATTACGGCCCGCTGGTCACGGCGGAAGCGGTGCAGAAGGTCGCGAGCTACATCGACAAGGGCGTCGCCGAGGGCGCGCAACTCGCCGTCGACGGCCGCGGCTTCAAGCTCCAGGGCTACGAGAACGGCTTCTACATGGGCGGCTCGCTGTTCGACCGCGTGACGCCCGACATGACGATCTACAAGGAGGAGATCTTCGGGCCGGTGCTCTCGGTGGTGCGGGCCAAGGATTACGAGGAGGCGCTGGCGCTGCCCTCGACCCACCAGTACGGCAACGGCGTGGCGATCTTCACCCAGGACGGCGACGCCGCCCGGGACTTCACCGCCCGGGTGAACGTCGGCATGGTCGGCGTGAACGTGCCGATCCCGGTCCCGATCGCCTACCACACCTTCGGCGGCTGGAAGCGCTCGGGCTTCGGCGATCTGAACCAGCACGGGCCGGACTCGATCCGCTTCTACACGAAGACCAAGACCGTGACGCAGCGCTGGCCGAGCGGCATCAAGAGCGGGGCGGAGTTCTCCATCCCGACGATGCGGTAAGCCGAAACCCTTCCCCGACCGATCTTGGGTCTGCCCAGGATCGGCATCCCCCTTGTCCCGAGTCGGGCAGGCCCGTCGGAGGATGGGGATAGGGGGCCGCGCGATGACGCGGCGGCAGGGGAACAGCGCGACGGTGTGGGTTCCGGCGCCCGCCGCGACCTTCACGGAAGCGCCGCTCCCCGCTCCCGACCCCCGCAGAGGGGGAGGGAGGCTCGTTTGCACCTTCGGAGGCAGTGCCCATGAGTTTCGGGCTCGACGAGGACCGGACCGCGATCCGCGAGATGGCCCTCGGCTTCGCGGCCGAGCACATCGCGCCGCATGCCCTCGACTGGGACCGGGACAAGACCTTCCCGGTCGAGACTCTGCGGGCGGCCGCCGCCCTCGGCATGGCGGGCATCTATGTCCGCGAGGATGTCGGCGGATCCGGCCTGTCGCGCCTCGACGCCACCCTGATCTTCGAGGCGCTCAGCACCGGCTGCCCGACCGTGGCGGCGTTCCTATCGATCCACAACATGTGCGCCTGGATGATCGACGCCTACGGCGACGACGACCAGCGCCGGCGCTGGATCCCGTCGCTCATGGGCATGGAGCGGATCGCCAGCTACTGCCTCACCGAGCCGGGCTCGGGCTCCGACGCGGCGGCGCTCCGCACCCGCGCCGAGCGGGACGGCGACCATTACGTGCTCTCCGGCGAGAAGCAGTTCATCTCGGGTGCCGGTGCCAGCGACCTCTACGTCTGCATGGTCCGCACCGGCGAGGCCGGCCCGGCCGGCATCTCGGCGATCGTGGTGGAGAAGGGCACGCCCGGCCTCTCCTTCGGCGCCGACGAGCGCAAGATGGGCTGGAACGCCCAGCCGACCCGGGCCGTGCGCTTCGACGGCTGCCGCGTGCCGGTGGCCAACCGCCTGGGCGCGGAGGGCCAGGGCTTCCGCATCGCCATGAGCGGCCTCGACGGCGGGCGACTCAACATCGCCGCCTGCTCGCTGGGCGGCGCGCAGGCGGCCCTCGACAAGGCGCTCGCCTATATGGGCGACCGGCGCGCCTTCGGGGCGAAGCTCACGGATTTCCAGGCGCTGCAGTTCCGGCTCGCCGACATGGCGACCAGCCTGGAGGTGTCGCGCACCTTCCTGCGTCACGCCGCCTCCGCACTGGACGCGAAGGATCCGGTCGCGACCCAGCTCTGCGCCATGGCCAAGCGCCACGTCACCGACGCCGCCTTCGAGGTCGCCAACCAGGCGCTCCAACTGCACGGCGGCTACGGCTACCTCGCCGAGTACGGCGTGGAAAAAATCGTCCGGGACCTGCGCGTGCACCAGATCCTCGAAGGGACGAACGAGATCATGCGGCTGATCATTGCCCGCGCGCTGACCGGGGGCCGCCGATGACCGACGTGATCGTCGAGCGTGTCGGTGCCCTCGGGCGCCTGCGGCTCAACCGGCCGAAGGCGTTGAACGCCCTGACCCACGGCATGGTCCTGGCGCTCGACCAGGCACTCGACCAGTTCTCCGCCGATCCCGGCATCGCCGCGGTGCTGCTCGCCGGCGAGGGCGAGCGCGGCCTCTGCGCGGGGGGCGATCTGCGCGGCCTGTACGAGAGCCAGGGCACCGCCTTCGCGGAGGGCTTCTGGCGCGACGAATACAGGCTGGATTCCCGGATCGCCGCCTATGAAAAGCCCTTCGTGGCGGTGATGGACGGCATCACCATGGGTGGCGGCGTCGGCCTCGCCGGCCATGCCGCCCACCGGATCGTCACCGAGCGCTCCCGCGTCGCCATGCCGGAGACCGGCATCGGCTACCTGCCGGATGTCGGCGGCACGTGGCTCCTGCCGCGGGCTCCGGGCGAGATCGGCACCTATCTCGGCTTGAC
This sequence comes from Methylobacterium sp. P1-11, assembly GCF_008329595.1. Taxonomy (NCBI): domain Bacteria; kingdom Pseudomonadati; phylum Pseudomonadota; class Alphaproteobacteria; order Hyphomicrobiales; family Methylobacteriaceae; genus Methylobacterium; species Methylobacterium sp. P1-11. The sequence goes on along the minus strand of NZ_NPKS01000020.1, from coordinate 13,373 downwards.
CGGCGAGCCGGTCGGCGCCGCCGATGCGATCTTCTGCGGGCTCGCCGACGCTCAGGTGCCGTCCGCCGAGCTGCCCAACCTGATCGAAGCCCTGCTGGCGCTCGACCCAGACGCCGGCCACGAGGGCGTGCGGGAGCTGATCGCCCGGTTCGCGCAGGACCCGGGCCCTCCGCCATTGGCGGAGCACCGGGCCGTCATCGATCGGTGCTTCGCGTTCGACATGATGGACGAGATCCTGTCCGCTCTCGACGCAGACGGTTCGGACTTCGCGGCCTCGACCCGGAAGACCCTGCTGACCAAGGCGCCGTCGAGCCTCGTTCTGACGCTGTGCCTGCTGCGCCTCGGCCGCGGTTCGCCCAGCCTGGAGGCCTGCCTGGAGCGCGAGTACCACGCTTCTTTGGCGCTGCTGGAGGAGGGCGATTTCCGCGAGGGCATCCGCGCCGCGGTGATCGACAAGGACAAGAGCCCGCGCTGGGATCCGCCGACCCTCGACGCGGTCGATCCCGCCCGGATCGCCCGCTGGCTGGTGGCGCGGGCGGAACCGGTTTTTCCGGAGTCGCGCACGGGTCCGATTTGACGGGGGCCGCCTGATCTCATCCACCGCCACATCCTGTGGTGCCCGCTTCAGCGGGCCTCGAAGGAGGGCTCCAGGCATCGTGCGGCGGGCTCAAGGGCTCCTTCGAGGCGGTTGCGCCGCACCTCAGGATGAGCATGCGGGTCGGCGTGGCGGTCGAGTGTCGGGACTCTGCGTCCCGCTCGGAACGAAGGGGAGGAATGGGATGGCACAGACCATCGGGTTCATCGGTCTCGGCAACATGGGTGGGCCGATGGCGGCCAACCTCGTACGTGCCGGGCATACCGTTCGTGGGTTCGATCTGGTGCCGGCCTCGCTGGACACCGCCCGCGCCGCGGGGATCACGGTGGCGGCCTCGGCCCTCGAAGCGGCCGAAGGTGCCGATGTCGTGATCACCATGCTCCCCGCCGGGCGGCACGTGGTCGAGGTCTGGACGCAGCTCGCCGCGGTCCTGCCCGCCGGCACCCTGCTGATCGATTCCTCAACCGTCGACGTCGAGAGCGCCCGCAAGGCCCATGGCCTCGCCGAGGCGCGGGGCTGCCTGTCGGTGGATGCGCCGGTATCGGGGGGAACCGGCGGCGCGAAGGCCGGGACGCTGACCTTCATGGCCGGCGGCGCCACGGCGGCCTTCTCGCGGGCCGAGCCGCTCCTCAAGGCGATGGGCAAGAACGTGTTCCATTGCGGCGATGCCGGCGCCGGGCAGGCCGCCAAGATCTGCAACAACATGATCCTCGGCATCTCGATGATCGGCGTCAGCGAAGCCTTCGCGCTGGGCGAGAAGCTCGGCCTGTCGCATCAGGCGCTCTACGACGTAGCCTCTGTCTCCTCGGGCCAGTGCTGGTCGCTGACCACCTATTGCCCGGTGCCGGGCCCGGTGCCGACCTCGCCGGCCAATAACGGCTACAAGCCGGGCTTCGCCGCCGCGCTGATGCTCAAGGACCTCCGGCTCGCGCAGGCCGCGGCGCTCGCCTCCGGTGCCGCGACGCCGCTGGGCGCCGAGGCCGCGCAGATCTACGGCCTGTTTGAGGGCGCCGGCCACGGGGGAGAGGACTTTTCCGCGATCATCACTATGCTCCGCGGTCAGGGAGGCGAGTCGTGAGCGACACGTACGAGACGATCCTGACGGAGACGCGCGGGCGCGTCCTGCTGATCACCCTCAACCGGCCGAAGGCGCTGAACGCGATCAACGCACAGCTCACCCGCGAGGTGATCCGGGCGGCCACCGGGGCAGACGCGGATCCGAATATCGGCTGCATCGTGGTCACCGGTTCGGCCAAGGCCTTCGCGGCCGGCGCCGACATCAAGGAGATGCAGCACGCCACCTACGCGGAGATGTATTCGGGCGACCGGTTCGCCGACTGGGACCGGTTCGTCGCCGTGCGCAAACCGATCATCGCCGCGGTGGCGGGCTACGCGCTCGGCGGCGGCTGCGAACTCGCCATGATGTGCGACATCATCCTGGCGGCCGACACGGCCCAGTTCGGCCAGCCCGAGATCAAGCTCGGCGTGATGCCGGGGATCGGCGGCAGCCAGCGGCTGACCCGCTTCGTCGGCAAGGCCAAGGCCATGGAGATGTGCCTGACCGGCCGGATGATGGACGCCGCCGAGGCCGAGCGCGCGGGGCTGGTCTCCCGCGTGATCGCCGCCGACCAGCTCCTCGACGAGGCGCTGAAGGCCGCCGAGACGATCGCGTCGATGTCGCTCCCGATCGCGATGATGACCAAGGAGGCGGTCAACCGATCCTACGAGACCACGCTGACCGAGGGGATCCGGTTCGAGCGGCGGGTCTTCCACGCGATGTTCGCCACCAAGGACCAGAAGGAGGGCATGGCTGCCTTCGTGGAGAAGCGGCCGCCCCGGTTCGAGAACACCTGAATGCGGCCCGCCCCGGCCGAACGGGACGGGCAGCCAAGACCACGATACGGGGAGGGGAACGACCATGCCGAGCTTCCGGGAGGCCCGCGACCTTCTGCTGGCCCATCGCACCGATTACGCCGCCGCCGTCTCGGCCTTCGCGTGGCCCGACCCGGTGCCGTTCAATTGGGCGCTCGATTGGTTCGACGCGGTGCTTGCCGGTCCCGAGAGCCGCGACCGGGCCGCCCTCCGGATCGTCGAGGCCGGCAGCGGCGCCGAGCAGAGCCTCACATTCGGAGAGCTCGCCCGGCGCTCCAATCAAGTGGCCAATCACCTGCGGCAGCTCGGCCTGAGGCGTGGCGACCACCTGCTCCTGCTGCTCGGCAACGTCCCGGCCCTGTGGGAGACCATGCTGGCGGCAATGAAGCTTGGCGCAGTCGTCATCCCCGCGACCACTCTGCTCACCGCCGACGAGCTCGCCGACCGCCTCGCCCGCGGCCGTCCCCGGGCCATCGTGGCCGGGCCGGAGCAGATCGCGCGCTTCACCGGGCTCGACACGGGCGGCGCCATCCGCCTCGTTACCGGGACCGCGACGGAGGGCTGGGCGGCCTACGAGGAAGCTTTCGCAGCGTCGGACAGTTTCGCGCCGGACGGTCCGACCGGGGCCGACGACCCGATGCTCCTCTACTTCACCTCCGGAACCACGGCGAAGCCGAAGCTCGTGCGTCACAGCCACCGCTCCTACCCGGTGGGGGCGCTCTCGACCATGTACTGGCTCGGGCTCCAGCCGGGGGATGTGCATTGCAACGTCTCCTCGCCGGGCTGGGCCAAGCACGCGTGGTCGTCATTCTTCGCACCCTGGAATGCCGGGGCGACGATCCTGGTGATCAACCAGGCGCCGTTCAACGCCGCCGCGCTGCTGGCGCAGCTGGAGCGAACCGGCGCCACCACGCTTTGCGCGCCGCCGACCGTGTGGCGGATGATCATCCAAGAGGATCTCACTGGCCGGGCGCTTGCCCTGCGCGAGGTCTGCGCGGCGGGCGAGCCCCTGAACCCAGAGGTAATCGAGCGCGTGAAGGAGGCGTGGGGCCTCACGATCCGCGACGGCTACGGCCAGACCGAGACCACGGCGCTCATGGCCAACACCCCGGGTCAGCCGGTGGTGCCGGGCGCCCTGGGCCGGCCCCTGCCGGGCTACCGGGTTCGCGTCCTCGATATCGACGGCCAACAGGCCTCCGAGGGCGAAGTCTGCCTGGAACTCGGGGCGCACAGGCCCGCCGGCCTGATGCAGGGCTACGACGACGGCCAGGGCAATCTGTCGGGGGCCGACGGTGATCTCTACCACACCGGCGACGTCGCCTTCGTGGACGACCAGGGCTGCTACACCTTCGTGGGCCGCGCCGACGACGTGTTCAAGTCGTCGGGCTACCGCATCAGCCCGTTCGAGCTGGAGAGCGTGCTGATCGAGCACCCGGCCGTGGCCGAGGCGGCGGTCGTGCCGATTCCGGATCCGATGCGCCACACCATCCCGAAGGCCTACGTGTCCCTGGTGGCGGGCGCCTCGTCGGGACCGGAGACGGCACTCGACATCTTCCGCTTCACCAACGCCCGGCTCGCGACGTTCAAGCGCCTGCGGGGGCTCGAATTCGTCGCCGATCTGCCCAAGACGATCTCGGGCAAGATCCGCCGGGTGCAGCTGCGCCGCCTGGAGCACGAGGGCGTCACCGACGATCCGCATCGCGGCCGGGCCTACACGCAGGCGGACTTCCCCGAGCTGAAGGGCGAGGCGGAGCGCAAGCTCGACCAGACGGCGGGCTAGGAGGGCCGGTGCGCGCCGTCGCGCCACGGCGCGCGCAGCAGGGCGGCCAGAGCCGCTCTCGGGTCGCTCTCGGATCCTTGAAGGAACCCTCAAGGTTTCCGGTTTCCGAAGCGGAAGCCGCCGATTTACAGGGGTTCTCAAGCCTCCCGTCGACGCTGTCGCGCGTGATCGGGCCCGCGCCGGCGGATCGATAAAATTGCGCGCATCCGCTTCAGCGCCGGGGAGGCTCTGCGGCGCAATCCTGTCCTCAACAAAGGGGACGGGTTCGATGGGCGCGGGGCTTCTCAGGACGGTTCGGGGGATGCTGGTCGGTGCGGCGACGCTGCTCGGCCTCGCCGCCACGGCTCAAGCGCAGACGCTGGCGAGCCTGCCCACCGAGGCCGGAGCCAAGATCCTCAACGAGGCCAAGCCGATCGCCGCGTGGGTGACGTTCTGCCAGTCTTACGCGGCCGAGTGCGCGGTCGACCGGAGCGAGCCGGCGCGGATCAGCCTGACGCCCGCCACCTGGGCCACGATCGTGTCGGTCAACCGGCGGGTCAACAAGGCGGTCGAGCCGATGACCGACCAGGACCACCTGCACGTGGCCGATCGCTGGGACCTGGCCGAGGACGGCATCGGCGATTGCGAGGACTTCCAGCTGCTCAAGCGCCACCTGCTGGTCGAGGCCGGCCTGCCGCGGCGGGCGATGCGCATGACCGTGGTGATCGACGAGAAGGGCGAGGGCCACGCGGTGCTGACGCTCGTCACCGACCGGGGCGACCTGGTGCTGGACAACAAGACCAACGCGATCCTGCCCTGGCACAAGACCGGCTACGTGTTCATCAAGCGCGAGAGCCAGGACGCGGTCGCCTGGGTCTCGCTCGGCGGCGTCACCTCCCCGGTCACCACCGCCAATCGCTGAGGGGTCTCAGGCCGCCCGGCTCAGCGACGGCTGCGCGAGGCTCGCCACGTAGGACTCGACCCGGCCGATGAAGGCGGCGAGATGCGGGGCGACGCCCCGAAGGTTCGCCAGGTCCCGGACCAGGATGTCCCGCGACAGCGCCCTGTCGCCCTCGCTCGGCGCGTCGGCGAGATAGGAATCGACCGCGTGCTCCGCGATATTGATCGCACCAGCCCGACCATCCTCGGCGAGCGCTCTGATCACCTGCTGGATGGCGGGCTGCATCGCGGGTCCTTTCCTGGGGGCGGCTCCGTCCGCGACGGGCTGGCCGACTTCATGCGCTTCGATCGAGCCCGTCGCGAATCCCCTGCGCGAGCCGCTCTCAGAAGCCGGCAAAGCTGACCTGAATCAAGGCCTTCCGAGAGGGTGCAGAGCGGCTATTCACCCAGCGCATGTGCTCCCGGCAAGCCCTGCGGATGCAACACTCTCTTAAATCGGAACCGATACGCCTCCCCACGCGTTACCAACTCTGCTTCAGCCCATTGTGCGTCGCACGTGGCCGTGTCACCCTTCCGTCATCATCGGGCGGCGGGGGCTTGAACCATGCGGCACGCGGATGGCGGAATCTCGTGTCAGGTGTTCGGCCCCCTGCACTGGCGTGGGTGGACGCATGCGGCGTGCCGGGCGCGGCAGGCGGCGAGTTTCGCCCTGCTGGGCACGATCCTCACGATGGGCGGTGCCACGACCCACGCCCATGCCCGGCTGGTTCTGCCGGATACGGTGAGCGCCGCGGAACCGACGGGGCCGGTGCGGGCGATCGCCGGCTGGACGGATTTCTGCATCCGCACACCCCAGGAATGCACGGTCGACACCGCCGAGCCCGCCGAGATCCCGCTGACCGTGGCGGTGTGGCGGACCCTGCAGAGCGTCAACCGCCGCGTGAACGCGCGCATCCGGCCGATCACCGATCAGGCGCATTGGGGGGTCGTCGACCGATGGGACTTCCCCGATGACGGATTCGGCGATTGCGAGGATTACCAGCTGCTGAAGCGGCGGATGCTGGTGGAGCGTGGCCTGCCGCGGCGCGCCCTGCTGATGACCGTGGTGATCGACGAGACCAACGAGGGCCACGCGGTGCTGACGGTGCGAACCGATCGCGGCGACTTCATCCTCGACAACAAGACCGATGCGATCCGCTCCTGGCGGCGCACCGGCTACAGCTTCATCAAGCGGGCCGGCCAGGATGGGGCGGCCTGGGTGTCCCTGGAGGGCAAGGACGGCGCCGCGCAGGTCGCCACCGCCGAGCCTTGAATCCCGTCAGGCGCCGACCAGCATCGCCGCAAGGTCGAGGGCAACGCGGCCGGAGAGCAGGCTCCATCCGCACGCAATGACGGTCGCCAGCATCACGAACGGTATCGGCCGGCCCTCGATCCGCCGGCCGCGCACGGTGTTGCGCAGAATGATGAACGGCGCCGAGAAGGCCAGCATCGGTAAGGCCGCCACCGCGGGCAGACCGCCCCGCTCCAGCAGGCTGAAGCTCGCGCGCCGTGCCGCGAACAGCTCGAAGGCGCTGGCGATCAGGCCGGACAGCGCCAGCCCGATGCACAACGTCCGAATCGATTCGAGGGCAGTCGGAGTGAGAACCATTATTCGCGCTCCCGATACAGGTTGCGCGCACTGTACTCACGCCGTTTACCGCTTGTTAAGCACGAGTCGACGTTAGCGTTAATCCGTGCACAGGTCGGGCCGGCGGAACCCGGCCCAGGGCATGGGATCGATCGCTGCGTGGTGCTTCAGGCCTCTTCCTCAAGATCGATGTCGAGGATCGCCATCCGGAAGACGAAGGAATCGTCTCCGTCCTCCTTGTCGTCGGCAATCACACCGATCGACTCCTCGCCGATGAACACCTCGGCGGAGTCGCCGGTCTTCATCGCCGTGAGGCGGATATTGTTGTTCGCGAACTTGCGACGCAAATAGTCCTGAAGCTTCGCGGTCTCGGCTTTGGTCACGCTGGTCGATCTCCCCTGGCGGCGCTGGCGCCGCGGATGGGCCGAGGGCTTGCCACGCCTCGGGCGGAGCGGCAAGCGCGACGGCGCTGGGGTCAGATCCCGTCGCCCAGGTGGATGAACTGGTCGAGAGCGACGAGCTGGTCCATCGCCCGGGCTGGATCGTCGCAGCCGGCGGTGCCGACCACGCGCGCCGGCACGCCGACGACCGTGGTGTTCGGCGGCACCGGCCGCAGCACCACCGAGCCCGCTGCCACCCGGGCGCAGGCCCCGACCTCGATGTTACCCAGGATCTTGGCGCCGGCACCGATCATTACGCCGCGCCGGATCTTGGGATGGCGGTCGCCGCGCTGCTTGCCGGTGCCGCCCAGGGTCACGGCGTGAAGGATCGACACGTCATCCTCGATCACCGCGGTCGAGCCGACCACGAGCCCGGTGGCGTGGTCGAGGAAGACGCCCCGCCCGATCTGCGCCGCCGGGTGAATGTCGCACTGGAACACCTCGGAGACCCGGCTCTGGAGGTAGAGGGCGAGGTCGCGACGGCCGCGGTTCCAGACATGGTGGGCGAGGCGGTAAGCCTGCAGGGCGTGAAAACCCTTGAAGTAGAGTACCGGTTCGAGGGCTCTCAGGGTCGCCGGATCGCGGTCGATCACCGCGCCGATATCGGCGCGGAACGCCTGCCCGATGCCCGGATCCGCGCTGATTGCCTCGTGAAAGGCATGGGCGACGAGATCGGCCGGCAACGACGGGTGCCCGAGCCGGGCTGCGACCCGGTGGGAGACCGCGCCTTCCAGCGTGGTGTGGTTCAGGATCGTCGAGACGATGAAGGAGGCGAGCTGCGGTTCGGTCCTCAGGACATCCTCCGCCTCGTCCCGCAGCCGCGACCAGACCGGGTCGACGACCGCGAGGTCATGCGATGGGTGAGTGAAGGCAGGACTGGCGCTCATGGGCGGATGCTCATGTCCGGGACTTCGCGTGGTTCGCCGGTTACGCGTGCGGCGGCCCGGTCCAGTGCCCGCACATGCAGGGCGGGTATCCGGCCCGGGGCGGAAACGGGTCGCAGCGCCGCCGGACCGCGCGTTCGGCCTTAGCGTGGTGTGCTGCACCGCGACGATCAAGGGCTCGCGCGGCCCAAAGGTCGCGTTGACCGCATGGCTGTCAGCGAACGGGAGCGGCTCAGTTCCCTGCCGGCACCGCCTGCCCGAACCGCGCTTCGATCGCCGTCGTCAGCCGGTCCAGCATCGTCTGGACCGGGATGTTGGAGGTGTCCACCGTGGCCGGTGCCCGGGCGTAGAGCGGCTCGCGGCTCGCCAGCACGGCACGCAGCTCCTGCATCGCAGAGGCATGGTCGCCCGTCGTGGCGAGGTGACCCTGCTCGCGGACGCGGCTCATGTGCTCCTCTGGCCGGGCACGCAGCCAGATCGTGTAGAAGGCCTGCAGCAGCAGATCGTAGGTGAGGGGCTCCGCGACGATTCCGCCACTCGTCGCCAGGATCAGCGGTCCGGGATGCTCGGTGAGGCGACGCAGGGCTGCCTGTTCCAGCCGACGGTAGCCCTCCTGGCCGTAGATCGCGAAAATCTCCTGGACCGAAAGGGCATTCTCCCGCTCGATCTCGGCATTCAGTTCCACGAAGGTCCAGCCCAAACGCTCGGCCGCGAGCTTGCCGAGGGTCGATTTGCCGGCGCCGCGCAGACCGATCAGTGCTACCCGCGGCCGGTTGCTTGATTCGAGTCGGGACCCGCCGGACAGCGCCTCCTTGGCCGCGGCGATCTGGGCCGGGCTCGCCTGACCGAGCAGGTCGCGCACCACCGGCCAGTCGGGCAGGGCGTCATTGCCGGTGATCAGATCGTCCAGCCGCACGCCCATGGCGTTGGCCACCCGCCGTAGCAGGATGATGGAGACATTCCCCTGGCCCCCCTCCAACTGCGCAATGTAGCGCTCGGACAGGCCGGAAGTCTGCGACAGGACCTTGCGCGACAGCCCGCGCACGGTGCGCGCATGTCTGACGCGGCGCCCGAGGTCCGTGAGAAAGAGTGATTCTTGTTCCACCACGCCGGTCATGGCGCCGTCCGCTTTCCTGCCAGCTTGAAAGCAGAGTCCGTGCCCTGCATGCCTGCCGCTTCGAGATCCGACGCGCCTCGGCGTCCCTCCGGGCAAAAGGTTGCCCGAACGTGCGCGCGTAGACCGGCGTTTCCTGCCCTGAGATCCGTCGTGCGCCACCCGCGTACGACCGCTATGCTGCGGCGCCGGTCCGTACCGTACCGATTCAACCACGTTGCTGGCGTGGCGCCTATGTGTTGCGGAACCGTGCGATGGTCAAGCCTTGGGCATGATCCTTGTGTGGGCAGAAAGCCCGGATCGGCGGACCTACTCGACCGGAAGGGCCGTGGCCTCGCGCACGGGCGCGGTGGCCGGCGCGCGCCGTGGTGTGGCGGCGGCGAGCATCTGGAGGGACGGACGACGCGGCGGCAGCGGCACCTCGACCGCTTCGGCCACCGCTTCGGAGCCCGGCGCCGGAGCGGCGGCTTTTGTCGCCGGAGCGGGTGCCGCCTCGGCCGGCGGTGAGAGCCGCAGTTCCGCGACCTGCGCCGGCGCGGGATCGGTTGCCGCGACGGCGCTCCCCAGGCTGGTGGGCCGACGTGGCGGCAGCGGCACCTCCACGGACGGAACGGCGGCGGCGGTCGGGGCCGCCTCCGGGCTGGCGGCCGGAGCCGCGGCCGGATCGATGGACAGGCTGGCGAGTACGACCGTCGCGCCGGCCAGGGCGGCCGGTCGGCGCGGCGGCAGCGGCACCTCGACGGTCTCGGTCGGGACCTCCGCCACCGCCGTGGTGCTGGGCGCATAGGCCAGGGCCGATGCAGCGGCGGTGTTCCGGGTATCGGCGGCGCCGCCGCCGAACAGGCTGGCGAGGGCGCTGGCCGAGGCCGCCACGGGCGCCACCACCGAGGCCACCTCGGTGGAGATGCCCTGACGTTTGGCCGCGTAATAGTAGCCGCGGTTGTAGTATTGATAGGCTTGGCTGAGATTGCCCTTGGCCGTGCGGTAAGCGCCCGCCAGGTAGGCCACACCGTAGCGCAGATTGGTCTGCGGATCGTACAGGCCGGCGGCGTCGCCGGTATAGCCGAGGCTGCGCGCGGTCGCGTGCTTGATCTGCATGAGCCCGAGGGCGCTGCCGCCCTTGGCCCGCGGGTTGTAGTTGCTCTCGCGCTTGACCACGGCGTGGACGAAGCTCGCCGGGACGCCGTTCGCTTTCGCCTGCTGCTCGATCAACGCGTCGATATTGTCGTGCGCGCTCTGCCCGAAGGCGGCTGCGGGCACGACCGCGAGGACGGCGGCCAGGATGAGGCGATGCATTCCGAGACCCGGTGCTGCTTGTTCTGTGGTCAAGCTAGGTCGCGGGGAAATGAGGCCGGAAAGCGGCCCCGGTTCGGCAGCCTGTGGGCGACCCGGGTGTCAGGGATGCCTGTGATCCGCACGCCACAGACGCGCGTCGGTACGTTGGTCCGCTGGGATGCCTGCGGAGATAGGCGACCGATCAGGGCAGGATGAGGCGCTCGACGGCGTGGGCGAAGCCGTCGGCGTCGTTGCTGTCCGTGACCGCGCGCGCGGATGCCTTCACGGCGTCCTCGGCATTGCCCATCGCCACGGACAAGCCGCTCTGTGCGAACATCGGGCGGTCGTTGCCGGCATCGCCGAAGGTGGCGATCCGCTCGGGCGGGATCGCGAGATGCGCGCTCATCCAGGCGACGAACTGGCCCTTGTCGAGATCCGGCGGTGTCACGTCGAGGTAGTATTTCTGCGATCGGTGAACGGTCGCTTGGCCCGCCAGGGCAGCCCCGATTCGCGCCTCGCAGGTCGCGAGATGGGCGTGGTCGCGGCTGACGCCGACGATCTTGGATGCGGCCCCCATGAGCGTGCCGAGGTCGGCGACGACGCGAGGCTCCGCGCCGATCGTGCGCCGCTCGAGGTCGGTGTAGGGGCCGTCCGGATCGCGCAGGCACCACGCGCCCTCGGCGAAGACCCAGACGTCGAGCTCCTCGGCCAGGAGCCGGTCGAGGGCCGACCGGGCTGCCGCCTCAGGGATGGTCCGTGCCTCGATGGTCGAGAGATCCGGCCGCACAACGCTCGCGCCGTTGAAAGCCGCCATCGGCAGGTCGAGACCCAGTTCGGCGACGAGGCTCCGCAGCCCGATGGGCGGCCGTGCCGAGGCGATGCTGAAGCCGATGCCGGCCGCGCGCAGTCGCCGCACCGCCGCCACCGTCGCCTCGGTCAGGCGCTTGTCGCCGGTGACCAGGGTGCCGTCGACGTCCGAGATCACCAGGGCGATCCCCCCGGCCTCGCCGGATCCTGCTGTCATCGGCTCACTCCCCGCCCGCATCCCGGCGCGCCTCGGCCGCTAGCTCCGCCACGACCCGGTCGGCAATCGCCTCGGGCGGTTCGAGGATCCCGACGGTGATCGGGTGCTCGTCGGGAGCCGGAACTTCCAGGGTCGCGAACTGGCTGTCCAGGAGGCGCGGCGACATGAAATGGCCCTGGCGCTCGGCGAGGCGCTGCCCAATCAGGGCCCTGTCGCCGTCCAGATAGACGAGGCGGACGCGTCGGCTCCCCCGGGTGAGGATGTCCCGGTAGGCACGGCGGAGGGCGGAGCAGACCACCACACCCGACTCACCGGCATCGAGACGCTGCTGGATCCAGGTCGCGATCCGGGCCAGCCACGGGGCACGATCCTCATCGTCGAGGGCGTGACCCGCATGCATCTTCGCCACGTGCTCGGGTGTGTGGAAGCTATCGCCATCCACGAAGATCCAGCCGAGCCTCTCGGCGATCAAGGCCGCCACGGTGCTCTTCCCCGAGCCCGAGACACCCATGACCACGAGCACCCGACCGGCGGCCGTCCCGGCATCAGGCGTTAGCTCTGTTGGGGACGTCATCCAGACCACCGTGGCTCCAGGCGCTGCGCGTCCCATCAATAGGAGCGGGCGCGAAGAAGGAAAGATGTCCCCCGCGCTCGTCAGGGCCTCCCTGTGCCGGAACCGTAACGCGGCCGGGCGCGTTCCTGTCCCAGAAATCGAACATATAGGGAACAGGCACCGTATGACGACCACAACCGCAAAGGCGACGTCGAAGGCTGGCCGGAGCGCCGGATCGCACCAGGAGGCCGGCGCGGGCAGCGCCAGCGACAATCCAAAGGCCGACCCGAAGGACGTGTCGAACCAGATCAAGGACCCGGACCAGTGGACGACGGGCGGCGAGCCGATGACCGGTGCGCAGGCCTCCTATCTGAAGACGCTCTCGGAAGAGGCCAAGGAGCCGGCGGCGTTCGATCCCGACCTCGACAAAGCCGAGGCCTCGAAGCGGATCGACGACCTCCGCCACAAGGCCGGCCACGCCTGAGCCGCGACGGGGCGCGCCTGCACCGGGCGCGCCCTTCGTCACGCCTAACCCTGCCGGCGTCTATCCCGGCCGGAACCGCCAGGCCCCCCTGTTTCGGACACTTCATTAAGCCGGCGGCAATGGCGAGCGGCTATTCGGCCTTGTGGCGCGTGCGGCCACGCGGGCGGCGGGACTTGGAAGGCGCGTGCGACCATGGATGAGCCGGGATGCGGCGGGGAGGGGAGGCGCGCAATGCGATCCCGGATGGCGTTCGCCTGGATCGACCGGATGCGCGCCGAGGCTGCGCGCTTCGCCCGCGACGCGTACGGCTCCACGGCGACGGAATACGCCCTCATCGGTGGCCTGATCTTCCTCGTCGCCGTCGGCAGCATCCGGTATTACGTGTCTCGCGTCAGCGCCGTCTACGGCAACATCAGCGCGGCGGTGACCCAGTCGAACTGAGCGGAGCAGGCCGGCTCAGCCCGTCACGCGGCCGCAAGAGCCGGGCTGTCGCGGTCGATAAGGCCCAGATTTGTGTCCCGATATTGAAGACGTCCGAGCCGCGCCCGGCGTTTCGCGCGCCGATGCCCCGAAAAAGCTGTGCTTAACGAGGATGACTTGGCGGTCTCGGCCGTGGCTGGCGGAGTGTGGCTCACCCGCTACGGACACCTGGCCCGCTATGGGCTAGGCACGGGCTCGGCAATACCGATGGGCAACATCTGGATGCGCAAACTTCCCCACGTCCTGCTCGCCGTCACGGCGATGTCGGGCTGCACGTACCTGCCCGCGGCGGGTCCGACGGCGAGTGCGATCCAGGCCGGGGCTGAGGTGGCCACGGCCGATGGCGGCCTGCTGGCCCGCTACGAG